>JANNZE010000001.1:0-6264 GCA_031410455.1 Chitinophagaceae bacterium
GCACCGTAAAACAAAAAAAATGGATTTTTTAAAAACTTTGAACCTGCAATCTCAGAATGCAGGTGTATCTACCGGAACATCGTGGATTAAAACAAAAGGCGCATCAAAAGCATCTTAATCACCTGTTGATGGACAACTGATCGGATCTGTGAAATCAGCAGAAAGAAAAGATTATGATGCCATGGTTGTAAAAGCACAGTCGGCATTTAAAGAATGGAGATTATGGCCTGCTCCAAAGCGTGGAGACATTGTACGCCAGATCGGAATGGAACTCAGGAAATATAAAGATGCATTAGGAAGACTGGTGAGTTATGAAATGGGCAAAAGCCTTCAGGAAGGTTTGGGAGAAGTGCAGGAAATGATAGATATCTGCGATTTTGCTGTGGGTTTGTCACGCCAGTTACATGGCCTTACCATGCACAGTGAAAGACCGGGTCACAGAATGTATGAACAATACCACCCGCTGGGAATTGTTGGAATTATATCAGCATTTAATTTTCCCGTTGCCGTATGGAGCTGGAACAGTATGCTGGCATGGGTTTGCGGAGATGTTGCCATCTGGAAGCCAAGTGAAAAAACACCTTTATGCGGTGTTGCCTGCCAGAAGATCATCCAGGATGTTTTCAAAAAGAACAATGTTCCGGAAGGTGTGAGTTGCTTACTAAGCGGCGGACGGGAAGCAGGAGAATGGATGGCAGCCGATAAAAGAATTGAATTATTATCTGCCACAGGAAGCACCCGTATGGGAAAAGCCGTTGCAGCTGCCGTAGGTGAAAGATTGGGCAGAAGTCTGCTGGAATTAGGCGGAAACAATGCCATCATCATTTCCCAGCATGCAGATATGAATATTGCCATGACTGCAGCCACTTTCGGAGCTGTAGGAACGGCCGGACAACGCTGCACCACCACACGCCGACTGATCATTCATGAAAAAATATACAACCAGTTCAAACAAAAACTGGTACACGCCTATGCACAGTTGAAGATCGGCAATCCATTACTTGAAAAAAATCATGTAGGTCCGTTGATCGATAAAGATGCAGTAAATATGTACCTCAGCTCTATTGAAAAATGTAAAGCCGAAGGCGGCAAATTTTTAGTGGAAGGCGGTGTACTGAAAGGTAAAGGTTATGAAAGCGGTTGTTATGTAAGGCCATGTATTGCCGAAGCTAAAAATGAAATGCAGATTGTTCAGCATGAAACATTCGCCCCGATACTGTATATCATGAAATACAAAACGCTGGATGAGGCGATCGCTATGCAGAATGGTGTTCCGCAGGGTCTCTCCTCTTCTATCATTACCGACAGTTTGAGAGAAGCAGAACTGTTTTTATCACAGGCAGGAAGTGATTGCGGAATTGCCAATGTAAACATAGGAACGTCCGGTGCTGAGATCGGTGGTGCGTTCGGAGGTGAAAAAGAAACAGGTGGTGGCAGGGAAAGCGGAAGTGATGCCTGGAAAGTTTATATGCGCAGACAAACCAATACGATCAATTATACCGATAAACTGCCCCTTGCCCAGGGTATTCGTTTCGATCTGTAATTTTTACTTAATATTTTTAAACGGTAACAACACGGAATAAACATCATTTATTTTCGTAGTTAAAAAAAGAGATATGATAAAATACACCCCGATACTGTTAGCGGGTCTTTTAACCGCCAGTACAGTATTTGCGCAGGAAGCTGATACAAAAAAGAAAGAAGAAGTTCCTAAAAACTGGCACCAGCTCGATCCCGCCACTTCAGGTTTCAATGGCATCAGCTTAGATAAAGCTTATGAATTCCTGAAAAAGAAAAATGCAAAAAGCAAACACCTGGTGATCGCTGTTATTGACAGCGGAATCGATACTTTACATGAAGACCTGAAACCGGTATTGTGGACCAATAAAAAAGAGATTCCGGGCAACGGCATTGACGATGATAAAAATGGTTATGTAGATGATGTTCATGGATGGAATTTCATTGGCGGCAAAGACGGCAGAAATGTAAAAGTTGATTCCTACGAAGCTGCTCGCGTTTACCATAAACTGAAAGGAAAATGGGAAGGAAAAACATCAACAGATAATCTTTCCAAAACTGAAAAAGAAGAATACGAAACCTACCTGAGAGCCCGCGACAAGATAGTTGGTGAAGCCAGTGGTGCTGAAGTGGCTTATATGAAACAATTGCTTCCGAAATTTCTTGCCGGTGATTCTGTTCTCAAAAAAGAATTAGGAAAGGTAAGTTATAATGCAAATGACCTGATCCCACACGTTACTACCAATGCAGATGCTAAAATGGTGAGAGGCATGATGATCAGTATTTCCAAACAAAATAACAGCAACGAGATCAGCAATGAAGATATCGTTGGCGAATTGAGCGGTGCTGCAAAAAAAGCAGAAGCAGCCAACACCCCTCCACAGGAATACCGCAAAGAAATTGTGGGTGATGATGAATCCAATTTCAACGACCGTTTTTATGGTAACAATGATATAATGGCCTCCACTCCTTTCCACGGAACACATTGCGCTGGTATCATTGCGGCAGCCAGGAACAATAAAGTTGGTATTGATGGTATCGTGGAGAATGTGGAGATCATGATGGTGCGTGCCGTACCGGATGGTGATGAACACGACAAGGATATTGCATTAGCTATCCGTTATGCAGTTGACAATGGCGCCAGCATCATCAGCATGAGCTTCGGTAAAGATTTTTCTCCTGAGAAACAATGGGTGGACGATGCTTTCCGTTATGCGGAATCAAAGAATGTATTATTGGTACATGCCGCTGGAAACGACAATAAAAATGTGGATTCTACTTATAATTTCCCGAACCCATTATATACCAACGGCTCTGGCCGTGCTGGTAATGTAATAACTGTCGGAGCAAGTGGCGATAAAAAGAATGGCGGTTATACAGCTTCTTTCAGCAACTACGGAAAAAAAGAAGTAGATGTATTTGCTCCGGGCGTTCAGATCTACTCTACTATCCCCGGCGGAACTACTTATGGAAACGCAAGCGGAACCAGTATGGCTTGTCCTGTTGTAGCCGGTGTTGCCGGATTGGTGTTACAATACTATCCAAAACTTAATGCAAAACAATTGAAATATATCATTGAGAAATCGGTTGTTCCTGCAACAGAAAAAGTAAATCTGCCGGGAACTACAGAACAGGTAAACCTGGCTGATATTTCAAAAACAGGCGGTTTCGTAAATGCTTATACGGCTATTAAACTGGCAGATCAGTTGAGCAAACAATACAAAAAACCGGTTATTAAAAAAGCCCCGGTGAAAAAAACCAAACTCGGTTAAATTTTATTTCAGATATTAGAAGCCGCAACAATTACGTTGCGGCTTTTTTAATTGATATATATATGCCAAAACCCATTTCAGGAACTTATCCTCCCTATTTCGAAACCTATATAAAATTAGTAGGAGAAGAAGAACTGATCCTGGCCTTCCGGGAACAGCATACGCTGATCGATGATTTCTTTTCTGCTATTCCACCTGAAAAAGCAGATCATGCCTATGCTCCGGGGAAATGGACCTTAAAAGAATTATTACAGCATATTATTGATACGGAAAGAATATTCAATTACAGGGCACTGGCATTTGCCAGGCATGAAAAAACATCTTTACCCGGTTTTGACGAAAATGAATATGCTGCGCACTCAAAAGCAGTTGTTCGGCAATGGCAAACGTTGTGTGAGGAATTAAAAGCGGTGAGGAAATCCACGCTCTTTCTGTTTGAAAGTTTTGATGAAGAAACTTTATTGATATCCGGAACAGCTAATGAGAATCTCATTACCGTTAAAGCACTGGGTTATGCCATAGTGGGACATATTTATCACCATAAAAGAATTATAGAAGAAAGATATCTTTAAATGATGACCATAAAAAAATGCCGCTGATGATTCAACGGCATTTTTATTATTAAGAGATATTAATTTGATTTCGCGAGGTTATTTTGTGTGATCATTTTATTAAGCACTTTTACTGATTCTTCAATGAACACATCTTCTTTTACCCTTTTCAGCCAGGCATCATTCTTTTCCATTTTGTCCTTCTCCTTTTGAATTGCGGCAAGGTCAACAGAAATATTATTAACGGCCATTGGCGTTTTTAATTTATACAAACTGTCCAGTTCCTTACCAACAGTCTTCAGTTGTTTCTGTTCTTCCAAAAATTTATTGATATTAAGTGAATACGTTCTGTTATTCATTTTTTCGAGCCACTGAACATTCATTTTGATTTTATTGAATGTAGTGTTTTGGTTCAGTTCCTTGTTATAAGCCGTGATCACATCATTTGAACTTACATTGGTGGTCCATGTTTTATAATCAGCTCTTTTGATCTCATCCCATTTCAACGCGACAGGATTATCTTTTTCTCTGAATTTCAGATATTCCAGGCGATCCGGAAGAATGATATCAGGTGTAACGCCGCGTAATTGTGTGGCACCTCCGTTGATGCGGTAAAATTTCTGAAGAGTAAGTTTCACTGTACCCAGATCTTCGCTGTTATCTAAAGAAACAAGTAATTTATTTTCACTGATCGGGTTCAGTGGAATATTCCTCTGAACAGTTCCTTTACCATAAGTAGAGGTACTTCCTATGATCACTCCTCTTTTGTAATCCTGTATAGCTGCGGCAAATATCTCCGATGCAGATGCACTTGTTTCATCAACCATAACTGCCAAAGGACCATCATACTGCACAGACTTGTCACGGTCAAATAAAATATTGGGTTTATCATCACGGCTTTTTACCTGAACGATCGGGCCATCTGTAATGAACAAACCCGCCATCTGAATAACATCATATAATGAGCCGCCTCCATTACCACGAAGATCCATTACGATACCATCAATATTTTCTGCTTTTAATTTTTCTATTTCCCGTGCAACATCCACTGCACAACGGGCTCCGTCTGCACGTTCGAAATCTGCATAAAATTCCGGCAGGTAGATATAGCCGATCTTGTATTGTCCGTTGATGATAGCTGATTTTGCGAAAGTATCTTCCAGCTTAATATCATCCCTTACCAGTTTCACAATTTTGATATTACCATCCGTTTTGCGGATCGTTAAACTTACTACTGTTCCTTTTTCGCTGCCACGGATGAGTTTAACTGCATCTGAAACACTGTAACCAGTAACATCAACAGGCTCTGCGTTGCCCTGGCCAACTTTAATGATCTCATCATTTTCTGTGAGCTCGCCGCTTTTCCATGCCGGACCACCACTTACAAGGGTAGTAATCTTGATCTTTCCATCATCCTCTTTCAACTGGGCACCAATTCCATAAAAATGGCCGCTCATACCTTCATTGAAACTGCGCAGATCGATGGGAGGAAAATAAGTGGAATGCGGATCCATAATGCCTACGATTGCATTAACGAATGTGCTGAAATTTTCATCTGTATTTTCCCTGGTGATCTTGGTCGTAAAAAACCTGGACATCTGTTTGCGGATATAATCTCTTGCTTCTCTCTCAAGCGTAGTGTCGGGTTTAACAACAAAATCCTGCTTCCCTTTATTTTTTTCGCGTTCTTCTTTCAGATCGGTGTATTTGGATAAGGTCATGTATTTGATCCGCTTTCTCCATTCATTCATACGTTCTGCTTCATTCTTTGGAAAAGACTTTTTCTTTGGATCAAATATGAAGGTTTCCTCTTTATTGAAATCGAATGGTTTGGCGAGAATTTGTTCCGGCAGCATGGCTACTTCATTGAGACGTTTCAGGTAAACATCATTCATTTTGAAAAATGATTCCAGTTCTTTTCCCTGGATCTCATCATCGATCACATTTTCATAACTTTTGAAATTATCCATGTCCGACTGCAGATAAATATTCTTTTCGTCATCTATTTCTTCTGTGAATTTTGTAAACACCTGCTTGGAAAAAGCATCATCAATTTTCTTAGGATTGTAATGTGCTTCCTGCAATAAAATGCCTACGTTTCTGAGGATTTTGGCGTAACGGTCTTTGGGATTTTCATTATTACCGCTTCCCTGCGACCGGAACGCAATGAAGAGGCTGGCAGCTGTAAATACCAGTATGACCGGAATAAATTTTTTACTCATAATAAAATCTGCAATTTTTTGCATGTTGTAAAAATACTATAATAACAAGAGTTGACGTATAGTATTAACGATACTTAGCGAATAATGTTTTGTTAAACAGGATGGAAAGGATAAGTGGATGTGATGGCTGTTTAATGGAAACGAAATGGGAATATGAGCATAAAAAAAGCCCTGAAAAATCAGGACTTTTACAGGGTAACC
>JANNZE010000002.1:0-5186 GCA_031410455.1 Chitinophagaceae bacterium
ACCTGGAGAAAAATCCGGGAAAGAAAGGCATTTTTTTAGAGACAGCACACCCGGTAAAATTTCCGGATGTGATCGAATCATCTTTGGGTATTAAAGTTCCGGTGCCGGAATCACTCGGAAGTTTACTGCAACAACAGAAACAAAGTATTTTGATCAATAATTCATTTCATGAATTAAAAGCTTTCCTGCTTAATCATTAATTCCTTCAACAAAAATGTTATGATTTGTTAAGTTCGTTAACTTAACAGAAATAATAATAAATGAAAAGGATCGCCTGTTTTCTCTTAGCCACCTCTTTGCATATGGTCGCTTTCTGCCAGTTGAAAAGCGGTTTCGATGCTGATGAATATAGTGAGTTAATGAAAATATCTGCACGGTTCGGGGACAGTTCTTACCAAATGATCACACCCTCTCCCCTGCACTCAAAATTTATAAAAAGATCAGCTGTAGTGGGTCTTGATAATTGCTGGGACCTTTGGATCATGCAGGATTCCATTGCGGTAATCAGTATCAGGGGAACTACAGCAAAACCGGAAAGCTGGCTGGCCAATTTTTATGCAGCTATGGTTCCTGCGAAAGGTTCATTAACGCTAAGTTCCAGTTATCAATTCCAATACGATCTTGCCCAGAATCCAAAAGCGGCTGTTCATACGGGATGGCTGATATGTACAGGATTTTTAGCACCTTCGGTTTTAAATTCAATCGATTCCTGTTATAGAACAGGCATTAAAAATTTTATAGTAATGGGCCACAGCCAGGGCGGTGCCATTGGATATTTACTCACTTCTCATTTATATTTTTTACAAAGAAATGCACAAATACCATCAGATATTTCTTTCAAAACATTATTAAGTGCCGCCCCTAAACCCGGCAATCTATATTATGCCTATGACTATGAATTCATGACGAGGAACGGTAGAAGTTATAATGTGGTGAACGCTGCAGACTGGGTTCCCGAATCTCCGTTCACAGCGCAGACAACTGATGACCTCAACCATACAAATCCTTTCAGGAATGCAAAACTGATGATCCGCAAACAAAAGTTTCCGCAAAATATTGCTTTGAAATATGCTTATAATAAACTGAGTAAACCGCCCAAAAAAGTACGCAGGCAAAACATGAAATTCCTCGGGAAATATGTATCAAAAGCCATTCGTAAAACTTTACCTGAATTTGAACCTCCCGTTTATTTTAATTCTACCGATTATGTGAGAGCCGGTAATACTATTGTATTGAAACCCGACAGTGCCTATTATATGTTCTATCCTGATGATGATAAAAAAATCTTTGTTCATCATTATCATACGGCTTACCTGTACTTACTGGCCAAACAATATCAGCAAAAATATTTTAGTTTAACCGGTAACTGGACAATTGAATTCATCAATGCCAGCAACAGGAAATTAAATGAATTGTTTCCTAAAGGATTGCCTTCCATTATTCTGGATGAAATAAAAAAAACTATTACAGGCAGCAATGGCTGTAACAGGATCAGCGGCGAATTTTCCATAGAAAAAGATTCTATTCGTTTTGACAGGCCTTTGACATCCACCAGGATGTTCTGTGAAGGAGACGGTGAGAATATATTCATGAATACGCTCAAAACAGTGAACCGGTACCAGATAGATTCAGAAGGATATCTCTTATTTTTCAATACTGGAATTATGGTGATGAAATTTAAAAAGGATTAAGCCTGTTGCGCTTTGCATTTCTTACATTCGTGTATATAGTTCAATTATGAAACAACACGAAATAGATGTTCTGCTGTCTGACGAAGATGACCATTTAAAAAAATTACATAAAATTGTTCTGGAGAGCATCGATGCAGAAAAAATACTGGTACAGAATCTTCAGAAAGTAGAACCGGATAACAGTTCATTCTCTCAAAAAATTTCAGATAAAGTTGCCAAATTCGGTGGAAGCTGGAGATTCATAATTTTCTTTTTAAGCCTGATGGCTGTATGGATATTTTTCAACGTAGTTGCATTGACGAAATACAGGTTCGACCCTTATCCGTTCATACTTATGAACCTGGTACTCTCCTGCATAGCTGCATTACAGGCTCCCATCATCATGATGAGCCAGAACAGACAGGAAGAAAAAGACCGTAAAAGAAGTGAGAACGATTATCTCGTAAACCTTAAAGCCGAATTACAGATCAGGAGTTTACACCAGAAAATGGACCTTCTTCTGGAAGAACAGATCAAATCTCTTTATGATTCACAAATGAAACAATTTGTTTTACTGAAAGAGATCATAGCTAAAATAGACAATAAATAAAGCCATTACATGAAAGGTCTTTACAGTATTGTATTGTTGACACTCTCAAATGCTTTCATGACCATTGCATGGTATGGTCATTTAAAATTTAAGGAATTATCTATTCTTAAAAATGCTGCATTGCCCATGATCATCCTGATCAGCTGGGGAATTGCATTATTTGAGTACATGGCACAGGTTCCGGCCAATAGAATCGGTTACGTAGAAAATGGCGGCCCATTTAATCTCTGGCAATTGAAAGTGATTCAGGAAGTTATCTCACTCGTAATATTTTCTATTTTCACATTAATCATCTTCAAGAACGAAGTGTTGCGTCCTAATCATATCATAGGATTCTGTTTTTTGATTCTTGCGGTATATTTTATTTTTAAGAAATGATCAATTATATATCATAAAGTATGAACTGGATATATCTGATCATCGCAGGATTATTTGAAACAGCTTTTGCCATCTGCCTGGGAATGGCACATCAATCTTCCGGAAATACGAGGTTAGCATGGCTTGCAGGTTTCTTTATTTGTTTAAGCATCAGTATGTATTTGTTATTCCAGGTAACAAAAGTATTACCGATAGGTACTTCCTATGCCGTATGGACAGGCATAGGTGCTGTAGGGTCTGTTGTGGCAGGAATTATTTTCTTTAAAGAACCGGCTACTTTTCTGAGGTTGTTTTTTCTTACTACTTTAATAGCATCCATCATTGGATTGAAAATGGTAACTTCTCATTGAATTCATCTGTAAATTATTTTCTACATTTTACAAGGATGAAGATTTATTTCCACATAATTGCAAAAAGGCACATTTGAATTTTTAAATTAAAAGCCCGGTTTCAGAATAATTACTGGCATTGTTTTATGTACTATAAAAAATCTAAATCTTTTTATGAGTAACATAATTTACCTGAAGGTTGATGGTGTTGAAACTTTTGCCTGGGTTACCGAGATCAAAAGCCGGCATACAGCCATGTATAAAGTGTCTTTTAAAAATGAATATGAAAATATTTTTTTTACAGACATTGAAACAGGTGAATGGATCGAAGAAGATTTAGGTTTTACACAATTAGCAACTGAAGTTGGGAAGCAGATTCAATTTTTCAGTAATTCAGCTATTCATGTTCCCAAATTACTCATCTGGCATACACAGGAATCCGGGGATAAATTCATTTCTTTTGGTTTTTATTCTTACCTGAAGGGCGATAAAAAAATGTATGAGATCTATAATGCCAATCGCAAGTATATGTACACACTCATTGATATGATCAATGACGAATGGCAGATCATTGGCAATTCATCTTCCTTATTAAGCCAGATAGATCCTTTCTTTGTAGAACAAGTGATCAATATTCTTCATTTATATACTGAAGATTATACATAAGCAATTTATTTTATTGCTTCTTTTTTAAATGTAATAATAAATGTAGTGCCTTCGCCCGGTTTAGATTGCACTTCCACATCTGCTTTATGTGACTGCAAAATATTAAGTGTGGTAGCAAGTCCTAAACCCATCCCGTTTCTTTTTGCTGTAAAATAGGGTTCAAATAACCTGGACAAATTTTCTTCTGAAATTCCGCAGCCATTATCTTTTATAGTAAGTTGCGGCAATTCATCCATCTTAAGTTCGATCAGCAATTTACTGTCTTCCTTATCCATTGCTTCTACGGCATTGATGATGATATTCAGTAAAGCGATCTTTAATTTTTCCTTGTCGGCGAGGATCATTATTCTCTCCGTCGGATAGATCACTTCCAGATGAATTTTTTTCAAAGTAATCCGGTCGTAAGCAGCTGCCAAGCTTTCCTCTATAATTTCTTTTAATGGCAATTGTTCTTCAACAATCTGCGCAGGCCGGCTTGTGCTTAATAATTCTGTGATCAGATCCTGGATACGTTTACTGTTCCTTGACATAATGTCCCAATAAATCTGTGCATCTGTATTTTCCAGTTCCGGTTTTAATTGTTCAAGTGAAAGGTTGATGTTGTTGAGCGGATTTCTTACTTCATGTGCCAATACATGCACCAGCCTGTCAGCAACACCTCGCTTTTCTATTCTCAGTGTTTCTTTCTCTGCTTTTTTCAACGAAGTGATATCATGAATAATACCCTGGTAATAAACACCGTCTTTGTTCTCCTCCTCTGAAAGGGAAAGCAAACAATATTTAACAGCACCTGATTTTGTTTTCAGTATCAGTTCTTTATTCTCTACTTCCTGATCGGAATCAAGTTGCTTTTTAAGATCGGCTACCTGATCCTGTGTGGAGATCAGTTGCAGCAGATTCTTTTGCAGCAATTCAGGCTTACTGTATTCAAATAATTTATTGGTGGCATCATTGATGTCGGCAAACACCAGTAACTTGTCTGCTAAAAAAACAGCATCTGCTGATCTTTCAAAAATATTTCTGAATTTTCTTTCATTCGCTTTCAGTGCCTTAATAGACTTATCACGTTCGAGTGAATAACGTATACAACGTTCTATTTTTTCTGTATCCAGTTCAGACTTGATCAGGTAATCCATCGCACCGGCCTGCATGGCCTCAATATCGATCTGCTGATTACCTTTACCTGTCAATAAAATAAACGGTTGTTCCCAGTTATTCTTTACAGCTTCCTTAATAAGATCTAAACCGGTTTTGGCGCCTAAATGATAATCGATCAGGTAAATATTGAATTTGTGCTTAGAAATTTTTTCCAGCGCTTCATCATATTTATAACACCATTCAATTTCAAATTTGTGTGACCGAATGGTTCGGATATATTCAGATGTAATAAAAAAATCATCCTCGTCATCATCCACAATCAACAAACGGATGGGTTGATCTTCAGTGTTCATAAGCATTTAAAAATATTTTTTATTTTCCGAATATCTCCTGTTCATCTCTTTCTTCCATTGGTATTTGCCGTATGAAATCGTC
>JANNZE010000003.1:0-10692 GCA_031410455.1 Chitinophagaceae bacterium
AAGAAGATCATTCATGAAGAATGTGCTGCCCTTAACCTGAAAGCGCCGGAATTAATGAGCGGCCCTTTTCATGATGCCATGGCACTTTCCTATGCATGCGATTACGGAATGATCTTCGTTCGTTGTAAAGATGGCATCAGCCACAACCCGCTTGAATACAGTTCGTATGAAGATCTCGCATTGGGAGCTGAAATTCTGTACGGAACTGCGCTGAAAATTCTGAATGCATGAACAAACTGACCTTTCTTCTGGTAGTTGTAATTATTTGCATTTCTGCCTGCACCAACTCTTACAAAGAACCGCATGTTCAAATCGAAACAACAATGGGCGATATTGAACTGGAATTATATCCTGGTAAAGCACCCGCAACAGTTGCTGCATTTTTAAAAAATGTGGAAAAAGGAATATATTCTGATGCAGCTTTTTACAGGGTGTTGAAGGCCGATCAGATGCCCAATGATTATAACAGCGGAATCATACAGGGTGGAATTCATTTATCTTCCGTGAAAAAAGTTGCCGCTTTTATTCCGCATGAAACAACTAAGCAATCCGGTTTGTCACATACCGATGGGATGCTGTCCATGGCAAGAACTACACCCGGAACTGCATCAACAGAATTCTTTATTTGTATCGGAGATCAGTCGCCATTAGATCATGGAAGGCGCGGAACGCCCGACAGCCTGGGTATGGCCGCATTCGGTAAGGTGATAAAAGGAATGAACATTGTACGCAAAATCCATAACAGTGAAAGCAACGGGGATGCATTTACGCAGCCCGTAAAGATCCTTAAAATTTCGAGGTTATGATTTTGTGTTAATTCACCTTTCACAATTAAACTTAACTTCATATATCTATTCTATTTGCCAAAATGCAGATGAAAACAATTTACCTCTTCATCACTGTTCTACTTTTATATTCCTGTTCATCTTCTAAAAGAACAGCAGCACCCGATACCCGCAATACAGCCATTAAAAGTTCGGTGATCATAAAAAAGAAAGTTTCAGCAAGGGCCATCAACACCCGCACATTATCAGCAGATTCTGTGATGCGTTTTGCCGAAGCACTCATCGGCATACCTTATAAATACGGCGGATCAAAACCGGAGACTGGCTTTGATTGTTCCGGACTTATATATTACGTATTCAATAATTTTAAAGTATCTGTGCCGCGGGTTTCAGTGGATTATACCAATGCCGGCGTGGAAGTGGATATCAAGGATTCGAAAAGAGGTGATATTATTTTATTCACCGGATCTGATGCACGCAGTGGAGTAGTAGGTCATATGGGTTTCATTGTTTCCAACAAAAATAACCGGATCCGGTTTTTACATGCAGCATCGGGAGAAAATGGCGGCGTAATGATTTCTGAAATGAATGGCTATTTTATTCCAAGGTTTGTAAAAGTGAACCGCGTCTTCAAATTCCTCTGATCCTTTCCGGAAAGTTAATAAGATTATTTGCACGTAGGGAAATCTCATTTACACCTCAAGTATATTTGCATTTTGAATACATGCATATGCGTTTTTTCTTTTCTTTGTTGCTGTTTTTTCCATTTTTATCATTCGCTCAATCCGGCAACCTTACTGTATTTGGCGATCAAACTCCTTTTATGCTGTACGTCAATGATATACAGCAAAATGCAACTCCGGAAACGCATATCCGGATCAATGGGATTCCATCAACTTATATTACACTTAAAATAGTTTTCCAGGATCCTGCAATACCGGCTATCACCCGTAAAAATATCGGATTGGCTGATATCGATAATAACATGCTGGATGTTATTTACAGATTGAAAAAGGAAAAAGACGGAAAAATAAAATTCCAGTTTTATGGAAATGCTCCGGCAGGCCGTTCAATACCTGATTCCATCACGCAGGTGTTTAATTACAGATCCGGATCGGAAGTGGTTGTTCCGGAAAAAGGGATACAAAAGAAAGAAACAGATAAGATCATTAAGAAACCGGTAGATATTGTAACGAAGGATATCAAACCGGAAACACCGCTTAACATTGAAAAGAAAAAAGACCCGGCCATTGTAAAAAAAGAGAACAATCATCCAGCAGCAAGACCCATTGAAAAACCCACAGCTTTCAAAGCGGTTTCCGTTCCTGCAGCACCTTTAAAAAAATGTACGGGCTGGCCGGTTGCAAAAGAAGATTTCGATAAGGCTAAAGCATTGGTGCTTACCGCCAATTCCGATGATCTGAAATTAAAAGAGGCAAAATCACTTGCCTCCGCCAATTGTCTCATGGTTTCCCAGGTGTTGGAAATTACCGAGCTCTTTAAAACAGAGGCTGTGCGTATCGTTTTTATAAAATTTGCCTACGCATTCACCATTGATCGTCAGAACTATATCAAATTAAAGTCTTCTGTTAAAGATGTAAAAAATCAATCTGCTATTGATGAATTAATAAAGTTGCGTTAACGGCTTATTTTATGTGTTTTTCCTGATTTATTAGTGTATTTTCACCGCTCAAAATTAGCCAGATATTTTTATGAGAAATTTGTTCTTTGCAGTACTTGCCGGTGGTCTTTTTTTTACATCATGCAGCAAGTCTGATTCTATACCGGATACCATCATCCCGGTTGATTCAACCACAACTCCCATTACATCTCCTTCCATCGAAAATTTCGAGTCAGGAACCAAATCCGAATATACATCTGCAACCATTCCATTAACTACAGGTAAATGGAGTTTCGACAATTCCGTTATTGGTTCAGATGCCAATGACAAAAAGAACGGATCAAAATCTGCACGCATACAGGAATCTGGAAAATTATCTATGAATTTTGATGTGGTAGGCGGCGTTTTTATTCTTTCTATGGCGAATGCATCTTACGGGTCAGATGCAGCAGGTTCATTCTCTGTATGGGCTTCTACCAACAGTGGTGTTTCCTATATCCAGGTTGGAACCATCAGTACCACCAGTGTTTTAAAAACGGATTCTGTCCTTATGAATTATCCGTCTAAAGTGAGATTCCAGTTCAGGAAAACTGCTGGTGCTGCGAAGATCAATATTGATGATATCAGGTTCATCAATGTAGCCATTCCACCTGCTCCGTCTTTTGCAGATGACAATAATTTATTATTAGGTAACCCCAGCACTGCAACCTATTCTATTTTCAATAATTACCTGATGGTAAAACCTTATTACGCTTTGTCTTACAACAAAGACGAAGGAAAAGCGAATTGGGTGAGCTGGCATGTAGATATCAGAGACCTGGGAACAACTTCCCGCCAGGATGATTTCCGCGATGATCCGGATTTACCTGCAACATGGTATCATGCAACCAATACCTCTTACAATGGAGGCGGTTTCGACAGAGGACATAATTGTCCTTCAGGCGATCGTACTGCAACTGTTGCCATGAACTCTTCCACATTCTTAATGACCAATATGATGCCGCAGGCTCCTGCCAATAACCAGGGCGTTTGGGCACATCTCGAAGATTCCTGCAGATTGCTTGTTCAAAGTGGTAAAGAGGTCTTTATCATCTGTGGTTCTTATGGAAGTGGTGGAACCGGTAACAACGGTTTTGCCACCACAATTGATAATGGCAACATCACAGTTCCTTCCACTTTATGGAAAGTAATAGTAGTGCTTCCTAATGGCAATGGCGATTATGCCCGTATGAGTACAGGTATGAGAGTTATAGCTATCAGCCTTGCTAATGATAATGGTGTGAACAACAACTGGAAGCAATACAGAACTTCCGTTGATGCAATTGAAGCAGCTATCGGAAATAACTTTGACCTGTTATCAAACCTGCCGCAATCTATCCAGACAGTGGTGGAAGCGAGAGTGGATAACCTGTAATAAGATCTCATTTACAAGTTCCATCAAACGTGCCGCATTACGGTAAGCATATCCTTATATGTCATTGTTGAAGAATGCCCATATCTCATGGCCTGTCTTCTGCCAGTGTAAAAATTTGCGGGCATAAATTTTCAGCATCTGTTCAGAATAATCCGATGCATATAATGCACCTGGTCCGTGAAAACGTAAATAAATATGTTTTGAGGTAATGAGTTCTGCGTAGGGGAAACGATCCTTTGAGTGAGACATTACAAACCGGATCGAATAGAAACGCAATAATTCCAAAGGGTCTTTTTCCAGCCAGCTGGGATGACGGATCTCCAGCACAAAATCAAAATCGGACTGGTAAATAAGTAGTGCTTAAAAAAAAGTTGCTGTTTTTTTGGGATTATATTTTAAAGACGGAGGAAGCTTGATACGCACCGGCCCGTAATAAGGTTGAATAAGACTAAATACATCAAAGATTTTTTTAAAGGTTCATCCGTATCATGGAGTTTTTTGATATGCGTAATGTATTTGCTGATCTTGGCGCAGAAATTAAAACCAGGATCTGCCTTTTCAACCCAGTTTAAAACCGTTTGTTTTTTAGGAAGATGGTAAAACTGGTATTGATTTCGGCTATCTTAAAGTTTTTAGTTCCGGCGGATAGTAAATTTCTTTCCATTGCATATAGCTCCAGCCTGAGGTTCCAATATGTATCCGTGGTATCATCGTTAAAAAAATCGTAAACCGTAATAGCAAAGCCATCCATAATCAGGTAAAATTGGTTGAAGTATTATATTTGTCACTTTAATCAAATCATCTAAATATGAAATCATTTTTATTTTCAGTTATTTTATCCTTGCCATTATTATTATCTGCCCAGCAACAGATTGGCCACCTTACCATTTTTTCTGAAGATGGAGATAAGTTTTTTGTGATGTTAAACGGCGAAAAACAAAATACGGTGGCACAGTCTAATCTGCGTATCGAAGATCTTCCTCAGCCTTATTACAGCGCAAAAATTATGTTTGAAGACGCTTCCATTGCTCCGATCGAAAAAAAGAATCTGCAGTTAACAGATTTAAATGGAGTTATGATGGATGTTACCTATCGTATAAAAAAAGATAAAGCGGGTAAAGTAAAACTTCAGCCTTATTCTTCAATTGAAGTAAAGCCTGATTTTGTAGCACCTTCCGGAACTACTGTATATCATTATGGTAATCCATCCAATGAAGGAGCTGTTTCAACCACCACCACCACTACCAGGAATACCTCGAATGCCAATATCAATGTTGGAGGAATGAATATGTCTATCAGCATTGATGATCCTGATGCTGTAACTTCAACAACTACAACCAGAACAACTACAACAAGAACTTCATCTTCTACTATTAACGGTCAACCGGTTAATACGAATACTCAAGGCCAGGGCAACAATAATGGCGGATGTATTTATCCCATGAATTCATCCAGTTTTTCATCCGCAAGAAGTACCATTGCAAATGCCAATTTTGATGAATCTAAATTGTCTACGGCAAAGAGTATTATAGCAGGAAATTGTTTGACTTCCGATCAGGTAGTGGAAATTTGTAAAATATTCAGCTTTGAACAAACTAAACTTGATTTTGCGAAAGCTGCTTATATCAAAACTACAGATAAATCAAATTACTTTAAAGTGAGTAATGTTTTCGACTTTGATGCCTCTAAAGAAGAATTGAGCGCATTCATCAGCAATAGATAAAAATTAAAAATCAGTAATAAAAAAACCATCCTTATGGGATGGTTTTTTTATGTTGGTGTTTAATGATTCATAGCCTTGTGAGCATCTCTGTATTTCTTGATCAGATCATGAGATGTTTTTAAAGAACTTTGTTGGGATGTGATCAGTTGTCTTGTGTCCACATCAATATCAGCATCAGATTCCAGTGCCAGTTTATATGCTTTTTGTGCAGCATCTTCACCAAACTCACATGATTCCAGGATGGCTTGTCTGTCTTTTCCGGTGAAGGTTGCTTTAACATCCATCCATACCCGGTAGATCTTTCCGCTGTTGGTAGTACCTGTTGATGGTTCTCCGCCTAAACGGTTAACTTCATTAACCAATTCACTTTTGTACTTTCTGCTTTCATCTGCCATCTTATGAAATATAGCCTGCAGATCTACATCTACATTTTTGGTTTCATCTGCAGCTTTTTCATAACCGGTGATACGATCATTATTAATTTCAATAAGATCATTTAATACTTCCACTAACTTTTCATTGCTTTCCATAAGTTTATTTTTATGATGATAAAAAATATTTAGATCAATCATCTACATCAGTTTCTCTCCGAACTGTTTTAGTAATGATCACTTTGTCTGTTCGTGTGCTGTTGTTATTTCTTTTCTTGCCACCACCGAAAAGCGCAATAAGAATAAGCAATAAGGCTATTCCTCCTGCTATCCACACCCATGGCTGCATATACCATGGTTCATTCTCTTCAGTAAGAACCTGTGTTACTGTCCTGGTAGTATCCTGCGCCTGATTTATTAAAGAAAACAACAGCAAGCAGGTAATTATGGTGAATCGTTTTAATTGCAGCATAACTTTCATTTGCATAATTATTTCAATATTTAAGCCAATGTATTTTTAAATGATATAATGAGAAGGAAATGAGGAATTTTGTCTACGTTGTTGCTGAGAACGTTCCATTATTTTTTGCTGAGCCTGTGCGTGTATTAGGTTTTTAATATTGGCATCATATTATAATTATGGAGTTAAACATCAATTATGAAAAAGAATTTTGAAAAATTATCAGCATGGCGAAATAAGATTTCGTTGCTGATTGTATCTATGTTTGCATCTGTAATTGCATTTGCACAGGACAAAAAAATAGATGTGGACATCAACACCAAATCTGACAGTGGAAATTTCTTTACACAACCATGGGTTTGGATTGTAGGAGGTGCAGTATTTTTATTATTACTGGTAGCCTTATTACGAAACAATAATTCAAAAGCCTGATTATAAAAAAAGCCTGATTTGTTCAGGCTTTTTTTTATCTGATTTCTTTACATAAAATCTACACAGTATCTCTGTCTACAGTTTTGGTTACCGTAACACGATCTGTTCTTCCGGTACTGGAACCACCTCTCAATAAAGCTACCAATAACAAAAGCAGAACAGCTCCGCCTACTACCCAAACCCATGGTTGTGCATACCAGGTTTCTGTAGTAGCGGTACGGGTAGTTACTGAACTGGAGGAACTTCCCGTGGTTGTAGCTGCACCGGATTGTTCCTGCGCAAAAGTGATGAATGCTGAAAAGGTAAGCATTACAAATAGATACAGTTTAATGGATGTGCTTTGTAATAATTTCATGATAATTTGTTTTTTTGTTGATGGTTGATGTTTAATGTTTTGTAGATATTCAACAACTACGCCAATGATATCAGCGGATAATGCGGGCTTATTTTTTACCTTTATCATAAGGATCATATAATGGCAAGAAAAAAGGAAGAATTACAGGATTATATTGAAGTGTTCGGTGCACGGGAGCATAATCTCAAAAACATTGATATAAGTATTCCAAAGAACAAACTGGTAGTTTTTACAGGTGTAAGCGGAAGCGGAAAATCATCACTGGCATTTGATACTATTTATAATGAAGGCCAGCGCAGGTATATGGAAAGTTTTTCTGCCTATGCCCGTCAGTTTGTGGGAGATATGGAACGTCCAGACGTTGATAAAATAACCGGCCTTTCACCGGTGATCTCCATTGAACAAAAGACCACCAATAAAAATCCACGAAGTACAGTGGGAACGATTACAGAGATCTACGATTTTTTACGGTTATTATATGCCCGTGCAGGGGAGGCCTACAGTTATAATACGGGCAAAAAAATGGTGAAATTCAGTGAGGAAGAAATTGTTACTTCCATATTTACCAAACTGAAAGGAAAAAAGATAAGCCTGCTTGCACCTTTGATCCGCGGAAGAAAAGGCCATTACCGGGAGTTATTTGAAGATATCCGGAAAAAAGGGTTTGTAAAAGTGAGAGTGGATGGAGAAGTGCTTGATCTGACACCACGCATGCAGGTGGATCGTTATAAAATACATGATATAGAAGTAGTGGTGGACAGATTACAGGTTGATGATTCTATGAAACTCCGGTTAAGCCAGAGCGTACAGAAAACCCTGCAACTGGGAAAAGATCTACTCTTCATTCTTGTAAATGACAACAATAAAGTACATCAATACAGTAAACAACTGATGTGTGTGGATACAGGCATCAGTTATGAAGAACCTTCTCCCAATGCTTTTTCATTCAACTCACCTTACGGTGCCTGCCCGGCCTGTAAAGGATTGGGAACTTTATACCAGGTAAATATAGATGCAATAATTCCAGATCCGGGATTAAGTGTAAAAGAAGGTGGCATAGCTCCCCTGGGAGAAGAAAGAGATGCCTATATATTCAAACAGGTTGTACAGGTAGCCAAAAAAAATAAAATAAATCTGGATAAACCTGTTGGCGAACTTTCACAGAAAGCGATCAACATTTTATTATATGGATCTGAAGAAATTAATGAAATCAATATAGACGTGGAGGTGGATGAGGTAACCTCTGCAGATAATTATTATGCTACAGAATATGAAGGTGTGGTGAACATGCTCAAGAGATGGTTTGCTTCGGTATCTACCTCTGAATCTGTACATGAATGGGCAGAACAATACATGCAGCTGAAAGAATGTGATGCCTGCAACGGTACGCGTTTACGTAAAGAGAGTTTGTGGTTCAAAATAGATGAAAAAAATATTGCAGAACTGAGTGCAATGGATCTGGATAAACTGGCTGCCTGGTTTGAGAAACTGGATCAACGTTTAAATAAAAAGCAACAACTGATAGGAAAAGATATTTTAAAAGAAATAAAAGAACGGCTGCAGTTTCTCATCAATGTTGGGCTTACCTATCTTAACTTATACCGTCCATCACGCAGTTTGAGTGGTGGTGAATACCAGCGTATCAGGCTCGCTACCCAGATCGGTTCACAGTTACAGGGCATCACTTATATTCTGGATGAACCCAGTATCGGGTTGCACCAGCGGGATAATAAAAGACTGATCACCGCACTCGAAAATTTACGCGATATCGGAAACAGTGTGCTGGTAGTAGAACACGATAAAGATATTATGCTTGCGGCTGATCATCTTGTTGACATCGGGCCTAAAGCCGGATCGCACGGTGGCAGAATTGTAGCTTCCGGTACTCCGGAAGAAGTGTTGCGCTCAGGATCCGATACTTCAAAATATCTTACGGGTGAAAAAAATATTCCTTTACCCGCGGAAAGAAGAAAAGGCAATGGCAGGAAGATAGAACTGAAAGGTGCATCAGGAAATAATCTGCAGAATGTTCAGGTTGAATTTCCATTGGGTAAACTGATATTGGTAACCGGTGTTAGCGGAAGTGGTAAATCAACGTTGATAAATGAAACATTATACCCGTTGTTGTCGCAGTATTGTTATAACTCCAAAACAAAACCGCTCGCATACAAGAGCATAAAAGGTTTGGAACAAATTGATAAAGTAATTGAGATCGACCAAAGCCCGATCGGCAGAACACCACGAAGTAATCCGGCTACTTATTGCGGTTTTTTTACGGATATCCGTACCTTATTTGCAGCTGTTCCAGAGTCAAAGATCAGGGGTTACAATGCCGGGCGTTTTTCCTTTAATGTAAAAAGCGGAAGATGTGAATTGTGTGAAGGTGGGGGCATGCGTGTGATAGAAATGAACTTTCTTCCGGATGTATATGTGCATTGCGAAAAATGCAATGGCAAAAGATACAACAGGGAAACACTGGAGATACGTTACAAAGGAAAATCGATCAGTGATGTGCTGAATATGACTGTAGATGATGCCGTGGAATTTTTCAGCGCCGTTCCTTTTATCTACAGAAAAATCAAAGTATTGCAGGAAGTAGGATTAGGTTATATCACACTCGGGCAAAGCGCTGTAACTTTAAGCGGGGGAGAAGCACAACGTGTTAAACTGGCTACGGAATTGGGTAAACGTGATACAGGAAAAACATTTTATATACTGGATGAACCTACAACCGGTTTGCATTTTCAGGATATACAGCACCTGCTGGATGTATTGTATAAATTAGTGGACAGGGGAAATACAGTTTTGGTAATTGAACACAACCTTGATATGATAAAAGTTGCTGATCACCTGATCGATATTGGTCCCGAAGGAGGATCAGGTGGTGGTAAAGTTTTATACCAGGGAACTCCGGAAGGATTGCCTTCTGTAAAAGAAAGCTTTACCGGAATTTATCTTAAAAATGAATTAAAGATAAAATAGACAAAGCATGTTAACGAAGTAAATTTTTACTTGGGGGTAACTGATTTCTTCTGTTATATACCTTATACTTATTTTATCTTGTATGTTTAATAATTTGTGTTTTGAAAAAAATAAGGCAAAGCATTTTGACGAAGTAAATTTGTGGTTTCAGGGGTAAGACGAATAAAAATAATCGTCGGGTTGATTGCTTCTGTCAGATACCTTGCCATTATTTCATCATCATAACTACAAACTATTTTTTATTACTGTTATATACTATCACTATGATCAGGCATGCGATGATGGCGATCAATTTGTAAAGAACCGTCTGGTGGAAAATTCTTTTCATATTTTAATAAAAATGTGGACACCTGGTTTGACGTTTCGCTCTTTTGTTGGCATCATTGCCAAATAAACCTCCTCCATCTTCACTTCCTCCGAACCGAAATCCGAATTTTAGTAATAACGAAAAATATGCATCGTTATTGTGTGAGTTGCCTCTTTGTGTTCCCGGTTCATAACGATTGATACCTGGCGTTATGATACCAACGGTTTTGTCGTGTATCTGCC
>JANNZE010000004.1:0-9913 GCA_031410455.1 Chitinophagaceae bacterium
AATCTCACCGGGTTTTTCAGGTCGCGGATATCAATTGTTGTACTTCCTAATATACCTGTAGTGGCGGGCTCATAAGAAAGAGGGCGGCTCTGGTAAACAGAATCCCACAATCCTCCTGTGTTTAGCGCAACTTCAGACACTTCCAATGTTTGAGGAATGGTACTGTCGCCATACATTGCTTTATACGAAAGCGCTAGTACAACAGAATCAAGGCCAATAATGGTATCAAGTGTCTGCCCGAAAAAATACGGAAAAAAAGACGGCTTCATTTCAAAGAACATACTTGCCGTTGTTTGTCCGAATAACGGATCGCTGGTTTTACCTAAAAGATGGTTTTCCGTGCGGAAAATCTTTACAGTGTCATCAAAAATATGTTGCGTGGAGTTGATGTCCAGTGTATCTGCAAAAGTGTTGATATTGTCCACTACGGGAATTACGTCAGTGCCTAACGTTGTAGTATCTATTTTGGTACAGCTGTAATTTACTATCAAGGCAAACAGCCCGAGTAGGGCCGTTTTAATATATCTGTTGTTCACTAAGATCTTTTTGTTGATTTTTCCTATTTGGCAAGGTCGCTATATAATTGTAAATAGTCTGTTAAATCACTTTCAGCATTGTAAGGCAGGATTTTTTTCCCCTTTGCTTTCAGGAATTCATCTTCCAATTTTTTATCAGTATTGTCTGCACCGAACGTGATGGCATCTGCAAAAGAAGCTCCTCCACGGAACATGGCTACATTGTTCACATCTTTAAAAGGCTCGAGTTCCTTTTTGGTAACGTGATCATTGATAGCAGCAAGTTTCAGAAAATCAGCGCCTAGTTTCTCTTTAAAGGTTGACTGACCGATCGTGTAAATGATCTTACTGTTACTGAAAACCGGCTCTTTTTTATACGCTGTGCGGATGAGCATGGGTATCAGACCTGTCATCCAGCCGCTGCAATGAATGATGTCTGGCGGCCATCCGAATTTTTTAACGGTCTCAAGAGCACCTTTACAGAAAAGTACGGTTCTTAAACCATTATCTTCAAACCAATTGTCTTTTTCATCTGTAAAAATTGATTTACGCTTGAAATAATCTTCATTATCTAAAAAGTAGATCTGTAATCGTGCATTGGGCAAAGAGGCTACTTTGATAGTAAGCGGATAATCGTCATTATCAATAGTAACATTGATACCGGATAAACGAACAACCTCATGTAAACGGTGTCTCCTTTCGTTGATTACACCAAATTTCGGCATGATACAACGTACTTCCATGTTATTGTCATTGGAAAGTACGGCCAGTTTATTGACAACTTCAGCAAACTCAGTCATCTCCAGGTAAGGAGACATTTCGTTGGCTATGAATAAAATTCTTTTCTTTGTTGACATTTGTTCTTAGTTACGTGAAACGTGTTTCGGGTTGCAAAAGTACGAAAATTAAACGGATATTGATATTCTAAAGGCTTTCAGCTACTTAACAAAACTGTTAAATGATTATATACAAACGGATTAATGATCTTAATGAACACTTTTACCGGCAAAAAGACCGATCGGCTTCCATTGGATTTGTTCCTACTATGGGAGCTTTGCATAAAGGGCACATTTCCCTCATTGAAGCCAGCAGGAAAAACGCTGATGTGACCGTTTGTAGCATTTTTATCAATCCGTCACAATTCAACAACCAGGCTGATTTTACAAAATACCCGGTTACCATCGAAAATGACATACTACAGCTTGAAACTGCGGGTTGTGATATTTTGTTGCTGCCTTCGCTATCAGAAATTTATCCTGACGGCTACGAAGCACCGCATTATGAACTGGGTTACCTGGAAAACATCCTTGAAGGTGCATTCCGGCCCGGTCATTTCCAGGGCGTATGCCAGGTAGTGGACAGGTTATTACAGATAGTAGAACCACAACACCTCTTCCTTGGTGAAAAAGATTATCAGCAATGTATGGTGATCACCAGGCTGGCAGAGATTTTACGTTTGAAAGTAAAGATTCAGATCATACCAACTTTAAGGGAAAAGGACGGGCTAGCCATGAGCAGCCGCAATATGCGGTTAACTCCGGCAGAGAGAAAATCTGCTGCTTTTATTTATGCAACTTTAAAAAAAGCGGCCGAACAGATAGATCAAAAAGATACACTTACTTTACAGGGAGATGCAAAACAAAACCTGGAAAGCCATGGTTTTAAAGTAGATTATTTTGAAATAGCAGACGCGGCAACATTGTTGCCATCCAAACCAGCAGATGCAAAAAAAGTGATTGTTGTGGCGGCATGGCTGAATGATGTAAGACTGATCGATAATCTTGTGACAGGTTAACATGAAGAAAAAATTACTTACCGTATTACAATACCTGTTATTCCTCGGCGGTGGAATCTTCCTGGTTTGGTGGCAGCTAAAATCCATGAGTGAAACCGAAAAAAAAGATTTCATTCATGCACTTACCTATGCCAATTACTGGCTGGTGATTCCTGTGGTGATCATGAGCCTGGCCAGTCATATCAGTCGTGCCATGAGGTGGAAACTACTGATGGAACCATTGGGTTACAGGCCTGCACTTAAAAACGTATTTGCTGTTACGATGGTGGGATACCTGGCCAATGCAGCAGTGCCACGTTTGGGCGAAGTATTACGATGTACTTTTCTTGCTAAATATGAAAAATTAAAAGTTGATAAACTGGTTGGAACCATTTTACTGGAACGCACTTTTGATTTTGCCTGTTACCTGGTATTTATTGGTATCACAGTACTGATACAGATAGACCTGATCAGCGGATATGTTTCTGAAAAATTATCAGACATTACAAAAGATGGTGCCATTCCATTCTGGGCAAAACTTACCATCATAGCTGCCCTGGTTACCGCTACTATTTTCATTCTACGATTCGTATTTAAACGTTTTCCGCACAACCTGGTCATTTCAAAAATCAGGAATTTTGTTTCTGGTATAGGCGCAGGTTTTCAAACCATCCGCCACATGAAGAAAAGAAAAATGTTCATTGCACATACAGTGTTTATCTGGAGTATGTACCTTTTACAGATTTATGTTGGTTTTTCTGCCATGGAAAGCACTTCGCACCTGGGCATTAAAGCTGCTTGCTCTGTACTCACATTAGCCACACTGGCCATGATAGCTACTCCCGGAGGAATAGGTTCCTTTCCGATTTTTGTAATGGAAACACTTTCCATATATTCCATCGCACTTCCTTTGGGCAAAGCATTCGGCTGGTTGTTGTGGGGCGTAAGCACCGGCATTGTTATCACGGCAGGATTAATAGCATTGGTATTATTACCTGTGATCAATAAAAGAAAAAATGAAATCAGTATCTGCAATCCCGTCCAGGATATATAAAGAAGAACAATTACTGCTGGAAATAAAAAGATGGCGGTTAAAAAATAAAACCATTGTATTTACCAACGGTGTGTTTGACATTTTACATGAAGGTCATATTTCTTCCTTGAGTGAAGCAGCATCGTATGGTGATATTCTAATAGTTGCAGTGAACAGTGATCAATCCGTTAAGAGACTCAAAGGGCCTGAACGTCCTTTGAATCATGAACAGGCAAGGGCACTGATCCTGGCTTCACTTGTTTTTTGTGATGCCATCATTGTATTTGATGATGATACACCCAGGGATCTTATAACCAAAATTCTTCCCGATGTTCTGGTAAAAGGAGGCGACTATACCATTGAGCAGATCGCCGGTTCCAAAGAAGTGCTGGCAAACGGCGGCAAAGTTATTCTTGCCAGGATAAAAGAAGGCATTTCCACTACCGGAATCATAGAAAAAATGAGAACTTCATAAAAAAATTCACTTTTAATTAATATCTCCTTTTACATATTTCCAAAAGCGTCTATTACTTTTCATGCGGAAAAAGAAACCATTGATAAAAAGAAAAACGATCATCCGCGATATCAGCTGGCTTGCCTTCAACGATCGTGTTTTGCAGGAAGCTTCTGATGTAAAAGTGCCTTTATTCGAACGCATTCGTTTCCTTGCGATCTGTTCCAATAACCTGGATGAATTTTTCAGAGTACGCGTGGCCACACTTAAGCGCATGGTGGAAATGGGAAGCAAAGCCCGGATGCACCTGGAAACCGACCCTGCCCGCATCCTGGAAGAAATCCAGGAAAAAGTGATGGGACAACAAAGGGAATTTGAAAATATCTGGGACGATATCCAGAAAGAAATGTCAAAGCAGAAAATATTACTGGTAACAGAAAAAAAATTATCTGTCACAGAGCAAAAATTTGTACTCGACTATTTCCATGAAGAAGTGCGCAGCAATATCGTACCATTGATGATAGAAAGCATTCACGGCTTTCCGATGCTGAATGATAAATCGATCTATCTTGCCTGCAGGCTTTCCAAAAAAGACAAGACCATCACGCAACGGTATGCACTGGTATCTGTTCCTGCCCGGCGCTTACCGCGTTTTTTAATTCTGCCATCCAAAGCCGGTGAACATCATATCATTTTACTGGAAGATATCATTCGTTTCTGCCTACCGCAGATCTTTTCTTTTTTCGGCTACGATACATTCTCAGCACACACCATCAAACTTACCCGCGATGCTGAAATTGATATAGACAATGATGTATCCACTTCCCTCATACAAAAAATTGAGAAAGGTATTAAAAACAGGAAAAAAGGAAAACCTGTACGGCTGGTTTTTGATAAAGAAATAGATCCTTCTCTCCTCACCTATCTTGTAAAACGATTAGGACTCACACATAAAGAAAACATCATACCAGGAGGAAGAATACATAATTTCAAAGATTTTATGAACTTCCCGGAATCTGTTTTCACTTCCCGCAAAACACGAAAAAAACCTTTTACGCATCCATTATTAAAAGATACGCACAGTGTTACCAATGTTGTGCTGGAAAATGATGTATTGTTACATTTTCCTTACCATTCTTTCAACAGTGTGATCGATCTTTTACGCGAAGCGGCCATTGATCCGGATGTGGTAAGTATTAAGATCACCTGTTATCGTTTAGCTTCCCGTTCAAGGGTGGTGAATGCATTGACCAATGCTGTAAGAAATGGTAAACAGGTAACCGTAGTTCTTGAATTGCGTGCACGTTTCGATGAGGAAGCCAACCTGCAGTGGAAAGCAGAACTGGAAGAAGCCGGTGTTCGCGTTTTACTCGGTGTTCCTGAACTGAAAGTGCATGCTAAAATATGCCTGATTAAGAAGAGGGTCAATAATGTGACCACTCATTTTGGGTTTGTAAGCACCGGAAATATCAATGAAAAAACTGCACTGGTGTATGGCGATCATTGTTTGTTAACGAGCGACAGAAAGATCATGGCAGATGTGAACCGCATCTTCACTTATCTCGAACATCCGAAAACAAGGATTCATTTTTTAAAAGCCTGCAAAACCCTTATGGTTACACCGGAGAATATGCGCCGCCAGCTCATTACGCTCATCAACAGGGAAATTAAAAATGCAAGACTGAAAAAACATGCAGCCATAACTTTAAAATTAAATTCTCTGAGTGATGAAATTTTAATTGATAGATTAACGGAGGCAGCCCGATCGGGCGTACAGATCAAAATGATCATCAGGGGAATTTGCTGCATGTATACAGAAAACAAAAAATTTAAAATTTCTGTTCAGGCCATCAGTATCGTGGATGAATACCTGGAACATGCAAGGGTATTAGTGTTTCACAATGATGGAAAAGAAAAAGTATTCATTTCTTCTGCTGACTGGATGGTAAGAAATATAGATCACCGTGTGGAAGCGGCCTGCCCTGTTCTGGAAAAAGATCTGCGCAAACAACTGATCGATATCCTCAATATTCAACTGAGTGATAATACCAAAGCACGCATCCTGGATAATGAACAAAAAAATCAATACGTGAACCCACGCAATAAAATAAAAGTACGTTCACAAACCGAGATCTTCAACTACCTGTTCAGGCAGTCCAGAAAAATGGAACCTGTTTTGCCTGATGTAATATTACCGGAATAATTTCCCGACTTTTGGTCACAAATTTTCATATTGATACTCGCAGCCATTGACATAGGCAGTAATGCCGCACGCTTACTCATCACAGAAGTGCAGACCGTACAGCAGAAAACTGTGTTCAACAAACTCAATCTTGTTCGCGTTCCCCTGCGTTTGGGATTCGATGTTTTTGAAAACCAGCTGATTTCTGCTCAAAGAGTAAAAATGATGAAAGAGACAATGAAATCTTTCCGGTATTTAATAAATGCCTATGAAACAGATCATGTGATTGCCTGTGCTACCAGTGCCATGCGTGATGCAAAGAATGCAGCAGAGATCATTAAAGAGATTAAGGAAGAATGCAACATTGATATACAAGTGATTACCGGAGACATGGAAGCGAATATGGTGTATGAAAACCACGTGGCAGAAAATATGGATAAGGATCACTCTTATTTGTACATTGATGTAGGCGGTGGCAGTACGGAATTATCTTTTTTCAGCAATGGTATTCTTGCATTTAAAAAATCCTATAACATCGGAACCATTCGTTTATTAAAAAAAATGGTGGAAGATAAAATGTGGGAAGAAGTAAAAAACGATCTGAAATCTGTAACGAAAGGACATAAGGAAGTAGTGGCCATTGGCAGTGGGGGAAATATCAACAAAATATTTTCCATGAGTAAGAAAAAAGAAGGGAAATCATTGCCCATAGAATTGCTAAGGGATTATTACCGTGAACTGGAAAGTGTTGACCTTGAAAATAGAATCATCCGGTATAATTTAAAAGCAGACAGAGCGGATGTGATCGTTCCGGCATTGTCTATTTATATCAATGTAATGCGCTGGGCAAATGCCGTTGAAATTTTTGTTCCCAAGATCGGGCTTGCTGATGGGCTGATCCGTCATTTATGGGATGAGATCTCTTTAAAATAATTAACTTTACTCCTTACCGCGATTTCCCGGATTTGTTTTATTCTAACGCAGAGTCAAACTCCTCTTCGCAATTCAAACCAAAGCTATGTCTGTTCATAAAGAAACAAAGAAGATCACAACGCATACGCTTCAGAAAATGAAAGAGTCAGGCATTAAGATTTCTATGCTTACAGCTTATGATTTTTCTTTCGCAAGAATTTTTGATGCTGCAGGAATCGATATCATTTTAGTGGGCGACAGTGCGAGTAATGTTATGGCCGGCCATGAAACCACTTTACCGATAACACTCGACCAGATGATCTACCACGCCTGCTCTGTGGTTCGTGGAATTGAAAGATGCCTGGTGGTAGTGGATATGCCTTTTGGTTCTTACCAGGGTAACTCCAAGGAAGCACTCAATTCAGCCATCAAGATCATGAAGGAAACCGGAGGGCATGCCGTAAAACTGGAAGGCGGTGAAGAAGTAGTGGAATCTGTAAAAAGAATTGTGGGTACTGGTGTTCCGGTTATGGGACATTTAGGATTGACACCTCAAAGTATTTATAAATTCGGTACCTATACGGTGAGGGCCAAAGAGGAAGCAGAGGCAGAAAAATTAAAAAAAGATGCGCTGTTATTGCAGGAAGCCGGTTGCTTTGCGATCGTACTCGAAAAAATACCAGCAGGCCTCGCGAAAGAAGTAAGTGAAAGTTTATCAATTCCCACCATTGGAATAGGTGCAGGGCAGCATTGCGACGGACAGGTATTAGTGATGCATGATATGCTGGGCATCAATACGGAATTCAAACCACGGTTTTTACGTCAATACCTCAATATGCACGAACAGATCACTGGTGCTGTTCAGCGATACATAACAGACATAAAAAACAGGGATTTTCCGAACGATAAAGAACAGTATTAAGCAGATTTCCGGAGAAAGCTCATCAACTATTTCGATTGCCTTACTTTTGCGCCTAAAAACCAAAACTATGCGATCGATTTTTCTGTTTTTATTAGCAGCGTTCAGCAGTATGAATGTTTTCTCGCAATCTGCCACCGACCTGGATCCTGTAGTGGTGACCAATTCCCGTACAGGTCAGAAATTAAGTACAACCGGCCGGCAGGTGACGGTGATCTCAGGTTCCGATTTTTCAAAATTCCCGGTATTATCCATAGATGAATTATTGAAATACGCTTCCGGTGTGGAAGTACAGCAAAGAGGAATAGGCGGAACACAGGGAGATATCAGTATCAGGGGCGGAACATTTCAACAGGTATTGATATTACTGGATGGAATGAAACTGAACGATCCTATCACCGGACATTTCTCTGGTTATATGCCGATTGATCCTTCACAGATCGACAGAATTGAGATCATGAAAGGAACAGCATCTGCAGTATATGGAGCAGAAGCTGTGGGTGGTGTGATCCATATTATTTCCAAAACATACAGCAGGTTCAAAGATGAGAAATCAGGAAAAGGAAATATATCCCTTTCGGGAGGAGAATTTGGTTTATTCGGAGCACGGGCATCGGTACATACTACCGGCAAATTAAACTTTTCACTGGCTGGCTCAACTACCAATGCACACGGACAACTATTACGTTCCGGCCGTAATGCTTATTTTAACAACAATGCATTCTCTGCCAGTGCTTCTTTCCGTGTTGGGGAGAATGGTATTTTTTCATTTCACAGCAGTTATGATGACCGTGATTTTGCAGCAGAGAATTATTATACCACCTTCAAAAGCGATACGGCTTCAGAACGTGTAAAAACCTGGTGGAATCACCTGAAATATAAAAATCAGAAAGGGAAATTGTCCGAAGAATTTGATATCGTTTACAAACAAACAACCGATCATTTCCTGTTCAATAATTTATCAAAGGCAAATGAAAATGAGTCTAAGTTAGTATCCATTCAATATCTGCGTAGCCGTGTAGTTAACAATAATCTTACATATACTTACGGAACAAATGTGGAACACAAAGCCATCATCAGCAATGACCGGGGCAACCATACCAATAACCACATTGCTGGATTTACTTCTGCAGTATATACCAAAAATAAATTAACGCTTAATCCAGGGCTTAGAATTGATTATGATGAGCGCTATCAACTCCAGGTATTGCCGCAATTAAGTTTTGCCTACAGAAATAACAGATTCAATTACAGGGCATTGGCAGGAAGATCCATCAGGGCAGCAGATTTTACAGAACGATTCAATAATTACAATAAAAAAAATCTGCGCAGCGGAAGCATCGGCAACCCGGACCTTGATCCTGAACAGGCATGGAATTATGAAGCGGGTGTGGATTATATTCAGAACAGTCTTAAAATATCAGCAACTGCATTTTACAGAGACCAGAAAGATGTGATCGACTGGGTGACCACTCCATTTGTAAAAATCCCGAGGAAGGCCAACCTGGCACCCAACGGTGTTTTTGCATTCGCACAAAATCTCAGAAGGGTAAAAACATCCGGACTGGAAACCGAGATACAATACCAGCACCAGGTTTGTGAAGATGCATTCCTGAGAGCAGGAACTTCTTTTATGGTACTGAACTCTGAAACAGGTGATTCTACCAACTCCTTTTATATTGTTAGTCATGCTCATGCCATCTGGCAACAAACAGCATTACTGAGTTATAAAAAAATCACCTTAAGCGTAAATGGTATCTATAAGAAAAGGAAAGGCCAGGAAGCATCTGCAATCTTTGCTGAAATCACACCATCCTACTGGCTGCTGAACAGCAAAATTCAATACAGATGCAATGCATTTGAAACCTTTATTTCTGTGAACAACATCTCCAATGTAAAATACAGTGATCTGCTGGGAAGTAAAATGCCACGTCGCTGGACGAGTGCAGGCATTTCCATCACACTGTAAAAGAAATAATACCCAGTATCTTTGCACCGTAAAACAAAAAAAATGGATTTTTTAAAAACATTGAACCTGCAATCTCAGAATGCAGGTGTATCTACCGGAACAACCTGGATCAAAACAAAAGGCGCATCTATAGCATCTTATTCACCTGTTGATGG
>JANNZE010000005.1:0-2566 GCA_031410455.1 Chitinophagaceae bacterium
CCCGGGCAGCTATATCAAAATTGAGAAAAGTGCAATCAGTTTAGAGTGGACAACCAACATCAACAAAGTAGTTAACGAAGTAAAAAAATAATTCAGCATGATGCGTATCGGACTCACCGGTGGAATAGGCGTTGGTAAATCTACCATTGCCCGCATTTTTGAAGTGCTGGGAATTCCGGTTTATTATGCCGACGAAGCTGCTAAAAAGCTGATGGCAGAAAATGAGGAACTCAAACAACAGATCATTGCGGCATTCGGTGCCGGAAGTTATACAGATGGCCGCCTTAACCGCGGCCATTTATCTTCTGTCGTATTCAATAATCCACAACAACTTGCGGCATTAAATGCCATTATTCATCCTGCCACATTGAAAGATGCAAAAGAATGGATGGGCCGGCAGCATGCTCCATATATTTTAAAAGAAGCGGCTCTTATTTTTGAAAGCGGTTCTCAGAAAGATCTCGACAAAGTGATTGGCGTGTATGCACCTGAAGAACTTCGCTTAAAAAGGATCATGCAGCGGGATGTTATTACAGAAGAAGGTGTTCGCTTACGCATGCAGCATCAAATGAATGATGAAGAAAAAATGAAACTGTGTGATTTCATTATCATCAATGATGAAAAACATCTTTTACTAGATCAGGTGCTGGAGATCGATAAAAGAATACGGTCCCTGGACATGTAATGGATCTTAACTCAGTGTTCCCAGCGCTTTTTTGATCTTATCCAATCCCTTTTGTAAATTTTCCCTGCTGTTGGCAAAAGAAATACGGATACAATCCGGCGCACCGAATGCAAGTCCGTTCACAACAGATACATGCGCATCTTCCACCAGGTACATACACAGTTCGTCAGAATTACTGATCAGTTTTCCGGCAGGTGTTTTCTTTCCGAAAAAATGATTTACGGTAGGAAAAACATAAAATGCAGCCGGTGGTTCATTTACAATGATACCCGGAATTTCTTTTAAAAGCCGGATGACCATATCCCTGCGCAGAGAAAACTCCTTTACCATTTCTTCGGTTGGTTTCATATCTCCATTTAATGCGGCAATACCAGCACGTTGTGTGATAGAACTTGTGCCACTGGTGAACTGACCCTGTACTTTATCGCATGCTTTTGCTATTAAAACCGGAGCTGCCATATATCCCAGCCTCCATCCTGTCATGGCATATCCTTTACTTAACCCGTTGATCACGATCACACGGTCGCGGATAGATTCAAATTGTGCAATGCTCTCATGTTTTCCTACATAGTTGATGTGTTCATAGATCTCATCGCTCATGATATACACATGCGGATGTTTTTCAAATACGTTTGCCAGCGCACTCAATTCTTCCCGTGAATACAAAGCACCTGTAGGATTGCACGGAGAAGAAAACATAAACAACTTGGTGGCGGGGCTGATCTGTGCTTCCAGTTCTTCCGGAGTTATTTTATAACCATTCTCAAATTTCGTGTTCACGAGTCGTACCTTCCCTCCTGCCAGTTTAACGATCTCACTATATGTAACCCAGTATGGCGTTGGAATGATCACTTCATCAGCTGTATCCACAATACATAATACCAGGTTAGCGATACATTGTTTCGCACCTGTACTTACCACTATCTGATCGGGCGTGTACTGTAAATTATTTTCTCTTTTGAATTTTGCACAAATGGCTTCTCTCAGATCCAGGAAACCTGCAACCGGTGTATAGTGACTGAAATTATCGTCTATAGCTTTTTTAGCTGCATCTTTTATATGCTGAGGCGTATCAAAATCAGGTTCTCCTAAACTAAGGTCCGTAATGTCCAGACCCTGTGCCCGCAGTTCCCTGCACAGTTTCGCCATTTTAAGGGTTTCCGGCTCATTGAATCTGTTCAGCAAAGAAGATAACAGCATAGCAATAATTTAAGGCGCAAAAGTAGGTTAATTGTTTAAATCACTTTTTGGGGAAATAAGTTAGAAATAAAAGAATACTTCGTGATTCATTATAATAAGCTTAGTTGTATTTACATTTATCATCATTAACATGCAACAAGCCTTATGAATACACATAATCCAATTACAATAGAAACTTCGGTACATGCACCAATTGAGAAGGTCTGGTTTTATTGGTCAGATCCTGTTCATATAAAAAAATGGAATACGGCATCTCCCGAATGGCATACACCTTTTGCGGAGAACGAACTTCGCGTGGGTGGTACTTTTAAAAGCCGGATGGAATCCATAGATGGATCTATGGGATTTGATTTTACAGGTGAATACACAGATGTAATTACAAATGAACTGATCAGGTATGTATTAAAAGACGGCAGAATGGTGGAGTTAAGGTTTTCAACTTCTGGCGATCAAACTCAGATATCCGAAACATTTGATCCTGAAAATGAAAACTCAAGCGAATTGCAACGGGCCGGATGGCAGGCTATACTTGATCATTTTAAACAATACACGGAAGAAAACTAAACAGTCTGAAACAATTTGCAACGATAGAAGATTATATAGCCTTTCAACCAGATCACGTGAGAAAAATCCTTAAAAAGTTGAATACAGTAATTGCTAAAGAGGCACCGCATTGCTGTT
>JANNZE010000006.1:0-2355 GCA_031410455.1 Chitinophagaceae bacterium
TCATGGTTTATTTACCAAAAACAATTTCGTCGGGCAATTCATTTTTATCTTCTGTTGAAATGTAAGGGAATTTTTCAGCCAGTACACGGCCAACATCCAGCACACATTTTTCAATTCCTTCTCCTATATTTCCATTCCTGAAATGCTGCAGCATCATTTTCACTTCATTGTTCCAGAATGCAGATCCTACTGCTTCATGAATTCCGGAATCACCAAACAATGCTACCTCGTGATGTTTGACTGCCATATACAGCAGTACGGCATTACGGTGATGTGTTTCAAACATTTTCAGTTCATGAAAAATAACGGCAGCCCTTTCCAGGGGATCTACCAATGGATTTTTATTTTCCATGTACACTCTTATCTCACCGCTTGTAGTGGTTTCGCAGGTGCGTATAGCCGCCACTATGCGTTCGTTTTCAGCCGCAGATAAGAGATCTTTCTTTTTGAAGAATGGAAACATTATTTTATATCAAAGTTTACATCCGGTGCTTTTTCAGAACCTGCATCCGCTTTATAAAAAGCTTTTTGTTTGAAACCAAACAAACCTGCAAAAATATTGGCTGGAAATCTTCTCACCTTTAAATTATAATCTGTAACAGAAGTATTGTAATCCTGGCGGGCAACATTGATCCTGTTTTCCGTTCCCTCTATCTGTGTTTGAAAATCTCTGAAAGCAGCTGTGGTCTTCAGATCAGGATATGCTTCTGCAACGGCCATTAAACGGCTGAAAGATCCCTGCAGTTGCGATTGTGCCTGCTGGTATGCTTCCATAGATGCAGGATCACTGGTATTTACAGTAACGGAAGTGGCTTTGGAACGTGCAGCGATCACTTCTGTTAAAGTGGATTTTTCAAAATTTGCAGAACCCTGGATCGTTTTAACTACCGTATTATACAGATCCATACGGCGCTGATAATTGGTTTCCACATTACTCCATTTATTGTTTACCGCATTATCTGTTGTAACCAATCCATTATAAGCATTGCATCCCATAAAGAATACAATTACAAGAATGCCTAAACCAATCAATAAACCGGGACGTTTCATATTTATGCGTTTTTAATTTAAAATTTATAATTTCTTAGTATCCTGCTTTTGCTCCGCCGATATTTTCTATCGGGTGCCATGTTGTTTTTATTTCCTGGAAATCCATGATGAGGTAAGGTGATTGTCCTTTATCTGATTTCCAGTCGATCTTATCATAGAACACAGCACGCTTCAAATTAAGAGCCGCTTTTTCCTGTATGGATTTTTGTACCGTTAAGTCATGTTCTGCAAACAAAATGGCATTTACATCCATATGATCGGAGAACCAGCTATGCAATTCTGACAACTTGCCGGTAAGAATGTTTACCACGCCTCCCGGAACATCAGATGAATTCAGCACTTCCGCAAATGTTACCGCACACAAAGGTTTTGCATTGGAAGCCAGTACCACACAGGTATTTCCGCCTGCAATCACAGGGGCGATCACCGATACCAATCCCAATAAAGAAGTATTCTGTGGTGCGATCACGGAAACTACACCCGTAGATTCCGGTGTGGAGAAATTGAAATGGGAAGATGCTACCGGATTCACCGCACTGTATATCTGCTGAAATTTATCGCACCATCCTGCATAATATATTAATCTATCAATGGAAAGATTTACCTCTTCTTCTGCAACTGCTCTTGTTGCATCCTGCTTCATTAATTCTTCTATGAACTGTGCTTTTCGGCCTTCCAGCATTTCGGCAATGCGATATAAAATTTGTCCCCGGTTAAATGCTGCTCTTGATCCCCAGTCGCCCCATGCATTTCTTGCCGCAACTACCGCTTCCCTGAAATCTTTCCTGGAACTCAGGCAAACATTGGCCAGTTTATCGCCTGCAGCATTTGTCGCAATATAATAACGGCCTGATTCTGTACGCGGAAATTTTCCACCGATATATATTTTATATGTCTTCAAAACTTCCAGGCGTTTTGGCGAAATGCCGTTTGATTGCACTTTAGTTACAGCAGGAACAGATTTTGATACCGCCACCTTTGCCGGTGCTGCCTTTTTTGCCTGCGCTTTTACCGGAGCAAATTTTTTAATACTAGCCATGCTATATTTTTTTAAGTGAAAAGGCAAAAGGCAAAACCTAAAAGAAGACATTCTAAGATGAAGCGTCTCTGACTTTTTGCTTTTGACTTTTTACATTTGACTTCTTTTACATTAAGTTTACGTAAGGCGACAATCCATGCAAACCACCTTCTCTTCCATAACCACTTTCTTTGTATCCGCCGAATGGAGAAGTAGGATCGAACTGGTTGAAAGTATTTAACCTTACCACTAAAATGCGTGCAGGTGTGGTTTGGGCAAATACTTTC
>JANNZE010000007.1:0-1999 GCA_031410455.1 Chitinophagaceae bacterium
CTTCGCTACCCTTACGCTCTTATTTCACTTTAGACGGGGTTATCTAAGCATTTAAAGGGCATTTAGGTAAATATGTACTACAATTAACACGGTTACAGACGAAAAAATATGTCAGTTTAATGGGAAATGAGTAAAATCCAATTGATTACCGTCCACGGATGATAACCTAACTGCCGATAAGGACAGATTTGATAAACAATTTATACACGTAACTATAAATTCATACGATAATAACACAAATACGCATAATTTTTGTATATTTTCGCAGCAGATTACAGTATCCTATTTCAAAGCTTCCCCGTACTTAAATTTTATAATACAACGAATGAAAAAATTCTACCAGGGAAGTTTTGCGCTTCTTGCTGCTTTTTTATTAATATTAATATCGGTTACCGGTGTTAAATCGCAGGTATATTACCACTCTTTTGATAACGCACCATCAGGCCCTCCATTTTTGGATGCTCCTAATATCGGAGCTCCGGATATTATCAATTCATCATGGACGAACAGCATAAATGCATCGTTCACCAATTTTACAGGCCAATCTGGCCCCTCACTTTGCATAACCAATCCTACCGGAAATACTTCATTCACATTTACACTTACTTTTAACGTTGCTGCCGGAAAAACATTAAACCTCAGCGATTACAGTTTCTGGTACAGAAGAAGTGCAAGTGGCCCTGCAAACTGGGCAATAAGTATCAATGGTACCGGTTTCGGAAGCGGCGCCACCACTTCTGCCACGGCAGGCGCAACTGTTGCTAATCCCAGTGTTCTGAATAATCTTACCGGAACAGTTACAGTAGTGCTAACACTTACGGGTGCTACGGGCGGTACATTCAGGCTCGATAATTTTAAATTGAACGGTTCAATTGGTACTACGCCAACTTTAACAGCTACGGCATTGACCGATTTTGGTAATCAATGTATCAACCAGACTTCAGGAGCCAATACTTTTATACTGGACGGTTCTACTTTATCTGCTGCACCTATAATTATTTCTTCTTTGTCAGGATATACTTTCTCACAGGATAATGGATCAACTTATGCTGCGTCGCAAACTATTCCTGTATCGAGTTTACCACTATTGGTATATGTACAATTTACACCAACCGCTGTAGCCAGCTATAACGGAAATATTTCCATTGCGGGCGGAGGTGCTTCGGCGATCAGTGTGCCCGTAACCGGCACAGGCGTAAATACAAAGCCGGTTATCACAAATGGTGTAGTGAGTGGCATCTCTTCGAGTGGTGCAACGGTTACAGCCGGTATTAACGCTACCATTTCCGCAACTACAGGTTGTTCTGCTATAACCGCATATGGTGTTGAATATAGTACCACACCAAATTTCGCAAACGGCACTGGTACACCGGTTGCATCCGGAAATTTATCAGGTGGAATTTATTCAGTGAATTTATCAGGATTGGTTCCTCCGGGACAGATCTATTATATACATACGTATGCTACTAATGGCGGTGGTACTACTTATGGAGCAGAAGTATCTTTTACATTATATGGGGTTACGCCTGTTATATCGGTACCAACAGCCGGAGCAGGATCCCTTGCAGGTTCAGGCAGTATTTGTATCAACAGCAGCAATACGGGAAGTTTCAATTTATCAGGCAGTATTTTGGATAATTCACCTATCACCATAGGACCGCTGGCTGGTTTTACTTTCTCCACAACGGCAGGCGGAAGTTATACCAATACCCTAACGCTTACCAATGGCGGATCACCTTACAGTTATACAGGCGGAGTGGTGAATGCAACAATATATGTACAGTTTGCACCTACACTGGTTCAAAGCTATAATGGAAATATTCCAATAACAGGAGGTGGGGCTTCCTCCATAAACGTTGCAGCTACAGGCACAGGAATCAATTCTGCTCCGGTAGTAAATGCGGGTGCAGCCATATTGGTTGGTTCTACAACTGCTACCATGGTGGCCAATATCACAACACCAGGATGTGGCATCAATTATTCTTATTTGTTCACCATC
>JANNZE010000008.1:0-3036 GCA_031410455.1 Chitinophagaceae bacterium
CCAAAACATTGCGTAAGGCTTTGTTGTTTCAACTGGAAATGACAGAAAGGAAACATCCGAAAGAGATCAAGGCGGATTTTGCACCGTTCCAGATTTCACCGATCATTTTCGGTAAAGCCAATTATTTCTACCCGGTAAAACTGGGTGTTCAGCAACAATACCTGCTCGGTAACAAGAGCAATAAAAACGGAGTAAGCATCACCGCAAATTTCGGAGGTGGCATCTCTTTAGGTTTGTTAAGGCCTTATACTATTGAAGTAGTGGATGGTAACCAGCTAACAAAAGTTACATATTACAGTGACAGCGCTAAATTTTTAAATACCAACAATTATCATAACAATGGTGGTTTTTTCAGTGGCTGGAATGCATTGAAAGTAGTTCCTGGTATTTATGTAAAACCGGCATTGCGTTTTGAATTTGGAATGTATAATGAAATGGTAAACGCCATTGAAGTAGGTGTGCATGCTGAATACTATACAAAAGGAATTGAACAGATGATCTTCATGAAACAGGATAAATTCTTCTTCGGAGGATTTGTGGCTTTCGCTTTCGGAAGAAGAAAATAAAAAAGCAAATGGCAGAAAATATTTTGGAAACAACAGAACAAAAGATCTCTAAGCCAAATTGGTTAAGAGTGAAACTTCCGATAGGTGAAGAATATAAGCACGTTCGGGGATTGGTGGATACGCATAAACTGCATACCATCTGCGAAAGTGGTAACTGCCCGAATATGGGCGAATGCTGGGGCGCAGGCACAGCTACATTTATGATACTGGGAAACATCTGTACAAGAAGCTGCGGTTTTTGTGCGGTGGCAACCGGAAGGCCGGATGCAGTGGACTGGGACGAACCTCAACGTGTTGCCGAAGCTATTCACCTAATGAAAGTGAAACATGCTGTTATCACATCAGTTGACAGAGACGAACTGAAAGATGGAGGAAGTATCATCTGGTACAACACGATCAAAGCAGTTAAAACTTTAAATCCGGATACAACACTTGAAACACTGGTTCCTGATTTTAAAGCACAAAAGGAAAATATCCAGCGCATTATAGATGCCGCTCCGGAAGTAGTGAGTCATAATATTGAAACAACGGAAAGACTTACAAGGCAGGTGAGAATCCAGGCAAAATACTGGCAGAGTATGGAAACACTCAAAATCCTGAAAGATGGCGGAATGAGAACAAAGAGCGGAATTATGCTCGGCCTGGGTGAACAGAAAGAAGAAGTGATACAAACTTTAAAAGATCTTGCAAACAGCGGTGTAGATGTAGTAACAATCGGACAATATCTGCAACCTACCAAAAAGCATTTATCGGTTCAGCGTTTTGTTCATCCGGATGAATTTGAAGAATACCGCCAGATCGGTTATGAACTGGGGTTGGATTATGTAGAAAGTGGCCCTTTGGTACGTTCTTCTTATCATAGTGAAAAACATGTTATTCCCGGTTATGGCAGAGCCAAATGGGAGTCAGAAAAAATGGGATATTAGATCTCTCTATTTAATATTATGATTTTAAAACCTGCACTTCCCGCAGGTTTTCATGTATGTGAAATGTTATAAGATCTCAAAATTTTTTAAAATCATCATAATGGCATGGTTTTGTACAATACTGTTCGAATCAAAAAACAAAATGTATATGAATTTTAAAATCCCTTATCTCATTGCTGCTATCGCCGCTACTGCTTTATTTGTATCCTGCAATAAAGACGAAACTGCAAGCGGTAGTTCAACTCTACGTGTTCGTTTAACAGATGCACCCACTGCACTGGATTCTGTTTTTGTTGATATCCGTGAGGTACGCGTGAAAATGACAGATGATTCATCCAATAATAACAATGATGGCTGGGTTACCTTAAATACCAACGCGGGTATTTACAACTTGCTGGAATTGCAAAACGGAAATGATACTCTTTTAGGCACTGCTACTTTACCAACAGGAACCGTAAAACAATTGCGTTTTATCCTGGGAGATCAGAATAGAGTAGTGGAATCCGGAACAAGTTATCCTATGACCGTACCAAGCGGAAGTGAATCCGGGCTAAAGATCAATCTGAATAAAGATCTGCGTGCATCTCTGGAAACGCTGGTCATCGATTTTGACGCAGCACTATCTGTAAGAAGAGAGAACGATGGAACTTACAAACTAAGACCTGTTTTACAAGTTAGATAATTACGAAACCACAAGTTGTAAAGAGACCTTAAACGGTCTCTTTTTTTATGCATGATGCCACCACAAAGCTGCTGCTCCCAATATAGCAGCATCAGATTCTGGCAATTCACTTTTTATGATCCTGATACTGTCTTTAAAAACAATGATCAGATGTTTTTTCATTTCAGATGTTATCTTTTCTATAAACACAGGTCCCCCTTTCGTTACGCCACCAAATAAAATAATAGCTTCAGGTGCAGAGAATAAAGCAAAGTTTGCAAGGGCAAGTCCTAAAATCTCTGCTGTAAAATCAATGGTTTTACAGGCAACCGCATCTCCATTTTCCGCCGCTTCAAAAATAATCTTACTATTCAATTGTTCAATAGGTACATCAGATAATACGGAAGCAACTGTTGAACTTTGTAAAAATTCTTTGGCCGTTAGCACGATACCTGTAGCACTGCAATATGATTCTAAAGATCCTCTTAAACCTGTTGAATGATGTAATCTTCCATTTGGTATAACTGTAACATGACCGAGTTCTCCGGCAAATCCGTTATAACCAGTAATTAGCTGGCCGTTTGAAAAAATGCCGGCTCCCACACCTGTTCCCAGTGTGATAGTGATAAAATCGACCATATCTTTTGCAGCACCAAATAATTTTTCACCAACGGCCGCGGCATTGGCGTCGTTGGTGATAGCAGCCGGAACATTGAAAATATCTACAGCAATTTTCGTAACCGGGATAACTCCCTGCCACGAAAGATTTGGTGCATATTCAATATTCCCAGTATAATAGTTTCCATTTGGTGCACCAATGCCAATGCCTTTAATAAATTCAATGCCTCCCACCGATTCTATTGCAGGCAAAACAGATGTATAT
>JANNZE010000009.1:0-2307 GCA_031410455.1 Chitinophagaceae bacterium
GCGGCAAGTCTTATACGACCAGCTCCTGCTGAACTCCCCCAGGACCGGAAGGTAGCAAGGGTAAGTGGTTGAGCGGTGCGATGTAAGTAACTTGCCATTTTTTTTTATATAACCGGAGTTTTCCGTTTTCATATTTACCCATACTTAAAACAGACGTATATGAAATTTTTCATCGACACTGCTAATCTCGCTCAGATCAAAGAAGCTAATGATTTAGGAATATTAGATGGTGTTACCACTAATCCTTCATTGATGGCTAAAGAAGGGATTAAGGGAGAAGCAGCCGTGATGAATCATTATAAAGCGATCTGCGAAATTGTGGATGGCGATATCAGTGCGGAAGTGGTGGCCACAGAATTCAATGCCATCATTGAAGAAGGAAAAAAACTGGCAGCCATTCATCCGAACATTGTGGTGAAAGTGCCAATGATAAAAGACGGTATCAAAGCGATCAAATGGTTTTCTGATAATGGTATACGCACCAATTGTACTTTGATATTTTCTGCCGGACAGGCTATTCTTGCTGCTAAAGCAGGAGCAACTTATGTATCTCCATTTATTGGCCGTATTGACGATAGTGGCTGGGATGGAATGGATCTGATTCACCAGTTAAGCCAGATATTTTCTATACAGGGTTATAAAACCGAGATCCTTGCTGCATCTATCCGCAACCCGAACCACATTATCAAATGTGCGGAAGCTGGTGCTGATGTTTGTACGTGTCCCTTGGAACCAATCCTTGGCTTGTTGAAACATCCGCTTACCGACATCGGCCTTGCTAAATTTTTAGAAGACGCGGCCAAATTCGCTTAGGCTTTTTTCTTTTTCGATTTCATTTTCATTTCTTCCAGGATCTCTTTCTCTGATTTCAGTGGAGGATCTTCTTCCTTCTTTATATAAAGGAAAAATTCCTTGTAAAGAGCAGGTTGATTTTTTACCGTTGCCCGAACGCGAACTTTTTCCTGGTGCCAGGTTTCCGGTATCCATAAATTGTTGCCGGAGAATTCTCCATAAGAACAATTAAATTCGATAACATTCGTATCCAGCGGCTGGTAAATGCCATTTCGCAGTCCATCAATATTGATATAATTGAAAGTTCCTCTTTTCAGGCTGTCAGTATACAGGTTCACATAAATACTATCGTATTGTGCATTTGCCTTTAAACTGAACAGCATAAGAATGGTGACGATGAATTTCATGGCAGGTAAAGATGCGTGTAAAGATCAGCAACATGCGTTAACGACTACTTAAAATCAATTAGAGATTCCAACACGCTGTTGTACATATTCGTTGCTTTCTGCTTCCTTAAGCATGAACATGGCCAGGTCGCCGGTATTGATCTTATAACTATTTTCTGCAGGTATCGTATTGGATGCTGTGTGGTATTTTCCGGAGGCATCCGCATCGATCAGGTCCGGTGGTCCAACAAATGTCCAGTCAAGTGAAGAATTAAGTAAAGTCTGGTACGCCTGAAAATGTTCTTTACCAACAGGAAGGAATTGTTTGGGATAGGCAGGAGTATCCATAAAGAGCGTTTCACTGTCTTCAGTATCCAATACGCCCATACCTCCAACGGCAATGATCCGTTTAACACCCGCTTTTTCCATCTGTGTTACAATATTTTTCATTCCCAGAGATCTTGTTTTGTCAACACCATCAAACGATCCGCCCAGGGCCGAAAGCACAATGTCGCTTCCTTTTACTGCATTAAATACAGAGTCCTCACTGAACAAGGTTCCCGGAATCATTTCTAATTTGTCATTTTCAGGGAAACCGGCGGTAATTACATTTCTTCCAAAAGCCTTTACCTGATGTCCTGAGATTAATGCCTGTTGAACCAGTCTCTTGCCCACTTGTCCGGTAGCACCGAATATTGTTATGATCATAATTGTTTTATATAATTGAAAATTAATTAGTTAGATATTTTATTGAATATTTAAATTCAGTAAATTTACAAAGGCAATTCATTTATGATAATAAATGTACTGATACAGATTTCAATTTAAAAACTTAAATTTTTGCTGAGTGGTTCAATGGTTAGGTTTGAACTATGAAAGCATTTAAATTGCACTATAATTTTTTTACATGAAAAAAATATTGTTCCTGATTTTTTTATCTCCTGCATTTTTATATGCACAAACGAAGCCAACAGGTAATAAATTCAAAAAGAAAGTTGGAACTTCCGATAAAACTGTAGTTGCCACCCAGGATTTTTATATCATCGAGGGGGTAGTTTCAGGGTTTGAGGATGGAACAGTGGTGGATCTTATGAATGGAAATGGTCAACCGGAAGCAACTTCCAAAATT
>JANNZE010000010.1:0-1935 GCA_031410455.1 Chitinophagaceae bacterium
CAATCCGCTCCAGTAACTCATTATTTTAAAACGTTTGGCCTGCATAGGATTCACTCTTTTATCCAGGTTTAGTCCTCCATCTCCGCCTGTACTGCTCAAACGTGTTCTGAGTTCGGGGAAAAGGAACGGATACATATCAAATGCATATACCTGCAAGGCTCTTTTCTGATAGAAATAATTGTAGGGATCAGGTGTTTTGAAATCGCTGACCTGTAGTACGCCATTATCAACAGCTGCCAGTGAAATATAACTTCCGGGTGCGGCTTTCACTTTTATTTTCTGATGGGTGTTGGAACGGACTGCCTCCGGGGCAATGATCTCCACATTCAGTTTTCTTTTCTTTTCTTCTACAGCTATGCTTTTAAAGCCATGCGCAACGGTTAAAGGAATATCAGATATCTGGTGTGGCTTAAAGAGCGTGGCCGTTACATATACATTAGGAAGATGATCTGCAATCAATGGCAGATCCATAGTTGCTGTCCGCTGGCTTACATCTATATATTTATAAGTAAGTACACCATCATTCTCAATGGTCACCAGCATTCTTCCGCTGAAAGGTGTTTTGAAAAGAATAGAAGCTTTTTCGCCATTCTGATATATTTCCTTATCCATTTCAATGTCAATATTACCTTCCGTATTCACTTCAAAATTGCTGTTATCAGATCCCCATGAACCATAACTGTAGAATTTTTTGGAAACATATGCATTAGCACCAGGAACATACAATCTTAATTCATAATCACCCGGTGTTCTCGGAACAAAACTGAATGGAGCAGTTCCGTTGATATTGATGCTCTGATCAGATAAAATTTTAGTTTCCTGCTGGGATTCATACCTGAAATTATTTCCGCCTGATTTGGTGAGCACTGTTCTGTATTCATTTTTAATTACCTGGATCCTTCCTGTAGTAATTACAGGGGCTGCATCTTTATTAACACCCAGTAGTTGAAATTTCACCGGCTGATTCAAAGCATAATAATAGTAACCGTCATCTTTCAAACCTAAAAATACATGCTGAGTATAAATATCACGTGTAAGGTGTTTGCTTACCGGTCTGCCGGTTTCGTCAAAAACAGTAGCGTAGAACGAGGCCTGTAATAATCCTGAGTTGGCATACATAGCAGGAACAGTAAATTCATCCGAAGCTTTTCCATTTTCATCAGTTGTTCCTTCTTTAACCGTCTTATCAAAAAAGGAATTCTGATTGGCTAAAGAAAAATCATAATCGGAATATTTCTTTGCATTGAATTGTTTCTGTTTCACCTGGATTTCCAGTTCATAATTCCTGTTGGCCGCAGGCGGTCCGAAAAAGTTGGTGGCCGTTAGCTCAAGGATGGAAATTTCACCGGGACGTAAAAAATTCTGGCGGATGTTTGTTTCCACCTTTATTCTATCCGGAACAAATTCTTCGATCATAAAATTCTTGCTCGATAATAAAACATCGTTGGCGCTGTAAATCTCTAATGAATAACTTCCGGTAATAGCTGCAGATGATATATCTACAGATCCTTCGGCAGCTCCCTGGTCGTTGAGTGTCTTTCTGAATGATTTCAATTCCTTGCCATTCGGCATTAGAAATACCATTTTTACCGGTATTTCACCGGGAGATTTCCATTTTTTATCGCGTAGTATAACAGCAAAATTTACTTTTTCTCCGGGCCTGTAGATATCACGTTCTGCATAAATGAAAGCATCTGTAGCGTTAGCATTCATCACCTTGCCGCCCACATCCAGGCCAAAGAGCCAGTTGCCCAGATGGTATTCGGCACCTGTGGTCAGGCGGGTTTCCTTGTAGTTGCCGTTGTCATTGGGCGTCTGGGTTTGCCGTGGGTCGGCGTTGAACTGGGCAAAGTTGAGTGAGCCAGCAAAGCGTGAGCCCTGGTCTTCACCGCTCAGGCGTGCATGCCACTTGAAGTGATCGGCCTCACCACTCAG
>JANNZE010000011.1:0-5881 GCA_031410455.1 Chitinophagaceae bacterium
TCATTTTAAAATTTGTGCACCAAATAACGTTATGTAAGCAAGCGGGACATTATCCAACTTTCGGCTACATAAATAAACATACATCATTTGGCTAAGCAAAAGCGTACCTTTAAAACACAAAACAGGGTATATTAAATGCCAAAAATGATAAATATACTCCTTGCTGATGATGATCATGACGACTGCCTATTATTTAAGGAGGTGTTGGATGAACTGAAACTGGAAACCACTCTTTCTTGTGTGTATGACGGAGATGAACTCATCAACCTTTTAAATGAAGAATCCGGCAAACTTTTTCAAATTCTTTTTCTTGATCTGAATATGCCTTTGAAAAATGGATTCGAATGCTTGAGTGAAATAAAACAAAATCCGGAATTAGTTAATTTACCGGTTATCATCTTCACTACTTCTTATGATAAAAAGGTGGCAGATCAGTTGTACAATTATGGCGCGCAGTATTATGCCTGTAAGCCTTCTAATTATATCCATCTTAAAAAAGTGATTGAAACTATATTGAACCTTATTACACCCGGCATCCTTAAACAATTGAAAACATCACAGCCCGATAAAGAAAATTTTTTTATACAATAACAAATTCCCAGTATTATACTTTCAGCTAAAATGTATCTTTTTCATCCGGAAAAACAGAGTTTCAAAAAATGAAAATAAATCCTGCAACAAAACAAAAACCTGAAAAAAAAACGCCTGCGGGATCCAAGAAAAAAGCAAACAACAACTTCAGGATAGTTGCAATCGGAGCTTCTGCCGGAGGACTGGAAGCCATGGTGGAGTTGCTACAAAATCTTCCGGCTGATACAGGGATGTCTTTCATTTATGTGCAGCATTTGAGTCCTGACCACAAAAGCATGTTAACAGAAATATTGTCGAGGAAGACGAAAATGAAAGTGCAGGAGATAGATGACATGGATAAAATACAGCCCAATAATGTATTTGTAATTCCATATAACAAAGGGATTGAAGTAACAGACGGACATATAAAATTGATACCACGCTCTGAAAATAGTTCGGCTATTTCCATTGATATCCTTTTTTCTTCCATTGCAAAAGCACAGAGAAACAGGGTTATTGGAATTGTATTATCCGGAACCGCTAATGATGGTACACAGGGAATTAAAGACATTAAACTAGAAGGAGGCTTAACAATTGCACAGGATGATTCTGCGAAATTCACCAGTATGCCTCATTCGGCGATCGAATCAGGTGCGGTTGATTTTATATTATCGCCACAAGAAATTGCTCTCGAGTTGGTACGAATCAGCAAACATGTTCCCTTCCAGAATGACAATTTTATTTTCGGTGAAGAGGATTCATTAGATAATAATGATCCGGACCTGAAAAAGATACTTGACCAGTTACATCATGCTGTAGGAGTTGATTTCAGTGTTTATAAAATGAACACCATAAAAAGGCGGATCATTCGCAGAATGCTGATCTATAAAATCAAAACGCTTAGAGACTATTCAAAATTACTTTCACAAAAAAATGAAGAAATAAATATTCTTTACCAGGATTTACTCATTAATGTTACCAGCTTTTTCAGGGATCCAGATACGTATAAATATTTAAGAGATATTTTTTTACCAAAGCTCCTGAAAAGAAAGAAAGAGGATGAGTGTTTGAGGATCTGGGTGGCAGCTTGTGCCACCGGTGAAGAAGCCTATTCAATTGCAATAATGCTCTTGGAGATCCAGGGTAGTAAAGCAACTACAATTCCGGTTCAGATATTTGCCACAGACTTAAGTAACAATGCCATTGAAAAAGCACGCACAGGTATATACACCCGGCAAGATCTAGAGAATGTTTCACCTGGTCGGCTGCAGCGTTTTTTTTCAAAAACGGAAGGCAATTACCGGGTTGATAAAACCGTTAGGGATATGTGCGTGTTTGCCACGCATAACGTTTTACGCGATCCGCCTTTCTCCAAGCTGGATTTTATAAGTTGCTGTAACCTCTTTATTTATTTTGATAATGCCGCTCAGAAAAAAGCAGTGAATACTTTCCATTATGCTTTAAACAATGATGGTTTTTTAATGGTGGGCAAATCAGAAAATTTAAGCCATTCACCTCATCATTTTACGGAGATCAATAAAAAGTATAAAATATTTTCACGCAACAATGCAGGCATAAAAAAAATACCGGAACTGATACCCCGGCATGTGCAACAAAATGTTGTGGAGAAAAATATCCGTACAGAAAAAACTAAATCTTTTGCCCATCAAAAAAAATCATCCCTAACCGGATTATACGATGTAGATGCTGCAATAGATGCAGTGCTGATTTCAGAATTTGTGCCGGCCAGTGTTGTCATCAATCACCAGATGGAAATTGTTCAGTTCCGGGGAGCTACAGATGTATTTCTAACGCATCCAAAAGGTAAAGCCACTTTTAATATTTTAAAAATGGCACGGCCAGAAATTGCTTTTGAGTTACGTAATGCGGTGGCTCAGGTTATAAAATCGAAGCACCGGTTTCAGAAAAGGGAGATTGAAGTAAAAATAAATGCCGCAATAAAAATAATCAGCATTGAAATTGTTCCGCTTACCATTGAAACAGATGAACCTTTTCTTTTAATAGTTTTCACGGAGCATGTTCAAACAGAAATATTTCCAGAACAGATGAAGGGTGGAAAAGTGAATTCAATAGCTAAAGACCGCCGGATTAAAAAATTAGAACTCGATCTGGCTTCCGCACGCGCTGATGCACTTTCTATAGCGCAGGACCAGGAAGCATCTACTGAAGAATTGCAAAGTGCCAATGAAGAAGTAGTTTCCAGCAATGAAGAACTACAAACCGTAAATGAAGAATTAGAAACTTCAAAAGAAGAGATTGAATCAGCCAATGAAGAATTAACTACCACTAACCAGGAGTTGCAAACCCGTAATGAATTGCTGAACGAATCGTATGAATATTCAGAAGCGATTGTAAATACCATGCATGAACCGATGCTGGTACTGGGCAATGATCTGCGGGTGAAATCTGCCAATAAATCATTTTACAAAAAATTTGGTGTAAGTGATAAACAAACGGAAGGCGTACTCCTGTATGACCTGGGTAATAAACAGTGGGATATCCCGGTTTTACGTAATCTCCTGGAAGATATCATTCCTAAAAATGCGCATTTTGAAGATTATGAAGTAAAACATACATTTTTGCATCTAGGTGAGAAAATAATGTCGTTAAATGCCAGCCGCATCATTCAGAAAGCGCATCGCGAGCACCTGATTCTTTTGGTTATCTCCGACATTACAGAGATTAGAACGTTGTTAGATGAAAAAGAAAGGAGGGAAAATGAATTTCTGATGAAAGAAATGAGGGAACGGAAAGAAGAAAAAATCAGGCTCGAAAAAGCAGTTCAGGAAAGAACGAAGGAACTTAAAACTGCTAATGAATTATTAGCCTATAAAAATATTTCGCTGGAAAAACTGAATGAAGAGCTGGAGGCTTTTTCTTATGTTGCCAGTCATGATCTGCAGGAACCATTGCGGAAAATACAAACAATTGCCAGCCTTATCATTGTAAAAGAAACTCAAAATTTATCTGCTGGTGGTATAAAATATTTTCAACTCATGCAAACGGCAGCAGAGCGGATGCAGCAACTTATCCGGGACCTGCTTACGTTTTCAAAGATCAGTGCAGATGAACGGAAATTTGAAGAAATTGACATGGAGATGATCATTGATGATATAAAGCAGGAATTCAAAGAATCTATGGCTGAAAAACAGGCGGTGATTGAGGTGAAAGAAATTTGTAAGGTTAAAACAATTCTTTTCCAGTTTAGGCAACTTATGCATAATCTCATCAGTAATGCGCTGAAATTTACAAATCCGGAAGTGCCACCGCACATCATTATTACCAGTAAAAACCTTAAAGCAGGTACACTGAACCATCTGAAACTGGATCCTGACAAATCATATTGTCATATCAATATCACTGATAATGGAATCGGCTTTAAAAAGCAATTCAGTAAAAAGATTTTTGAAGTTTTTCAGCGGCTTCATACAAGAGAAAAGTACAGCGGAACCGGTATAGGCCTCGCCATTGTAAAGAAAATAATTGATAACCACAACGGCATTATCACTGCAACCAGCGAATTAAATAAGGGAACCTCTTTCGATATTTATATTCCTTCATAAATTAAAATGCCGCTTCTGTATTTTTATATGTGTCCATAAGAACTGTATTCAATATGAATACCTGTATGCGCAAAAAAAAGCCGGCTTTTTCAAGCCGGCTTTTACTTTATTTACTTTATCATTCGATCACCAGCCTCTCTGTCTGATATCCTTTCATAGTTTGAAATGTTACAAAATAAATTCCGCTTGCATAACCTCCGATATTGACAGCATTCAAACCCGTATTAAACGTTCCTTTCTGTAATTCTTTCCCATGTGCATCTGTAAGTATGAAATTTCCTTTTCCTGATATAGTGCTAACCTTAAAATAAACCTGGGTATGAGCAGGATTGGGATAAAGAATAATTCTACTGTCAACAGAGCTATACAATGTGTTATCTGGTTTAACTGTTAACTCCGTTTTACTGAATAATTCACAAGGCAACACGTTATAAGAAACTGTTTTTGAACTGCTGCAGCCCGAAACATTATATACAGTATAGGTTACTGTTCCTGCACCAGGAGCACTCGGCGTAACAACTCCATTTCCATTTACGGTAAGCGATCCGGTTGAACTCCATATACCTCCGGCAATGCTTCCTTTCAATACAAATGGTTTATACAGGCAAATGCTGGTGGTGCCAGGTACTAATACGGGTCTTACTACCACGGAGATAGACGGCACTAACGGCAATGCCAATACGTTTACATCCCGGTTAATTCCTGTGGAACAACTTCCGAATGCAGGATTCGTATAATTTAATTGATACCTGATACTGGCAGTACCGGCAGTTAATCCTGTAACTAAACCTGCCTGATTTACGCTGGCTCTTGTATTGAGGCTACGCCACAGATAATTGAAACTTCCCGGTAAAATGGTAGAATTCTCTAGGACAACACTCTGACCTTTGCATACACTTGCCGGACCTGTAATGGGTTGCATGATAATATTGTGAACAGATACTTCCCTGGAAACACTGAGCGGGCAACCGGATTGAATAACACTGTAACTAATGGTAGCCTCACCACTTGAATTACCTTTAAGAAATGCGGTAAGGACTCTTGTTTGCCCGGTTCTGAACGATGCTATGGAAGGGTTACTGCTGCTCCAAATTCCTGCCGCACCTGTATTGGAAAGTTTGCTGGAATCACCTACTCTGCAGATCGCTGTACTGCCGGTTATTGGAGGAAGTGCGGTTAATTGCGGTACAGTGTATTCTGCAACAACATAATAATCGCAAGGATTTTTGATCCAGTTGTATACAATAATGGCTTTTCCATAACCAATAGCCGTCACGTTGCCGTTGTTGTCTACAGTAGCTACACCGGTATTCAAACTACTGAAAGTTCCACCGGTAGAATCGTTATAGATACGGGTGGTTCCACCTATTACACATCCTGTAAAATTACCCCTCAAAGGCGGTAAGGTAATTATATCAGGACAGCATCTCACCATAAAGCACTGCGTACAGGTTTTACACAGCACACCATTTACAAACAGTTCATATTTTATACAGTAAATGCCATCTTTAGTAAATGTAATATTCAAAGGTGTAGCCTGAGATACGTTTGCCATTGATGTAATTACCACATTATTCAACAGCAAGGTAGCTTTTACAGTAGCCACACATCCTGCCGGCAATTGAGTGCCGATAGCACCTGCATTTATAAAAAACTTGTATGGCCTTCTGCATTGCAGCTGGGTTGCCAGGGAAGTTTCGCAAGGAGAGGTAAGCGTTTTTATAACA
>JANNZE010000012.1:0-4826 GCA_031410455.1 Chitinophagaceae bacterium
CAGCAATTTACAAACAGGTTAATATCAAAAGGATTCAAAAACATCACTGTTTCTGAACATCATCGGCGTTTTATCATTCTGGATGCCAGTTCAAAAGCAGCAGAAAAAATATCGACAGAAAACAAAAAACCCGTAGTGAATTTCTACGGGTCTTTTTATAAGAATAATTGGATATTAATTTTTGATCAGTTTCCGGATATATTGTTTTCCGTCAATGATCACAGATAAAATATACATTCCCGGTGTTAAGGCTGACATGTCAATTTCATTTGATTCTGAAAGTGACTGCGCTTTTTTCTCCGAATAATATAATAATTTTCCGTGTACATCTACCAGTGAATATTGTATGCGGTTATTGATTGCCGCTTTTGTTTTAACCTGCAGAACTGATTGAACCGGATTCGGAAAAACATTCAGTACAACATTTTCAGTAGATGCTGTAACAATTTCCTCTTCTGTTTCATCACTCATAATTCTTCCAGAAACAGTTGACTCTTCTTTAATGATAAAGCCAGCGACATTAATGTAAGTACCTGTTCTCAAAACAGAAACTTTTATGGCACCTGTACTGGATGGAACCACACCGGAAAACAAAGCAGATGTACTGGTATTATTATCAGTATTTAAAGTGATCTTGGTTTTGCCGACCTGGAAAACCGTTTTATTTCCCAGGATCGTGCTGCTTCCGAAAAATTCGATAGTATATGTTTTAGCTGCATTTAATCCTGTGATATAGATAGAACGGTTGGTAGTTGCTGTGGCATTATACCTCAATACATCTGCAGGACAGATTGTTGCTCCTGTTCCAAAAGCAGCACCGTTATCCTGTACACTTACACTTGAATTGAATTTAGCCTGAACGGTAGTAACATCGTTGCTTTGATTTAAAAAATATTCGCTTGCTCCTGATACATTCCAGTTATTATTCCATGCAATATTCGTTGATGGATTTCTTCCTCCGTATAAATTCACTCGGATGATATTTCCTGCCTGTGTATTTACCGGTGCAGCAATTACATTTATGATAACCGTGTCTGTACTTGTAGCACCATAATTATCCGTAACGGTGAAGCTGTACATATATGTTCCTGCCAGGAGAGCTGTAACCAATGTATATGTTGCACCTGTAGAAGATATGGTGCCGCCTGCAGGACCAGAAATTTTTGTCCAAAGATTAACGGTAATGTAGCCATCTGCATCTGTACCTACGCCCGACAACGTTGCCGTATTTACGGGCAATGTAATGGTTTGATCGGCTCCAGCATTTGCAACAGGAACTGCATTCATTACCGGTGCAGATATAACTGTCACCGTTATTGTATCAGACACACTCGCCAGTGAATTATCTTTTGCAGTAAAACGATACACATATGTTCCTGCCTGTAAAGAAGTAATACTGGTTATATTAGAGGTTACTGATGTTATTAAACCACCGGAAGGTCCGGATAATTTTGTCCATGCCATACCTATAATAGATCCGTCAGCATCGGTAGCGGTACCCGTCAACGTAGCCGTATTTACGGGAAGATAGATTGTTTGATCTGTTCCTGCATTTACAACAGGTAGAATATTGGATGCAGCTACTACAGTTATAGTAACATTTGCAGATGCTGATCCGCCTGAATTATCATTAACCGTTAATTTAAATATATAGGTACCTGCCGTTAATCCGGTAATGTTCGTTGACGCAGCAGACGGCGAAGCGATAGTTGATCCGCTATTACCTGAAACAAAGCTCCATGTATAAGCACTGATCCAGCCATCAGCATCAGTTGCTGATCCGCTAAGTGTTGCCGTACTTACAGGTAAGATGATGTTTTGATTTGTTCCTGCATTTACAACAGGCAAAATATTGACCGCTGCAGTTACTGTAATGTTAACATTGGAAGATGCAGTTCCTCCTGCATTATCAGTTGCAGTTAATTTATAAGTATAGGTTCCTGCAGTTAATCCTGAAACTGTTGTAGATGGTGTAGATGGTGAAGCTATCGTTGATCCGCTATTGCCGGATACAAAACTCCACGCATACATGCTAATCGTTCCATCCGCATCAGTTGCTGATCCGCTAAGTATTGCCGCACTTACAGGTAAAATGATGTTTTGATTTGTTCCTGCATTTACAACAGGCAAAATATTAGCCGCTGCTGCCAGAACTGTAACTGTAACATTTACGGATGTAGTTGTACCGGAATTATCTGTTGCAGATAATTGAAATACGTAAACACCCTGGGTCAAACCTGTAACATTAGTTACCGGAGAAGAAGGTGTGGTGATTGTTCCACCTGCTGGTCCAGTTTGTTTCGACCATAAATAAGAGGTAACGGTTCCGTCAGGATCTGTTGCACTTCCGGATAAGGTAACTGAATTTACAGGCAGTGTGATGGTTTGATTAGATCCTGCATTAACCCATGGTCCCTGATTGTTGGAATTTACAGTAATGGTTACATCTGAATAGCCGGATGAATTTCCGTTATCTGTAGCCGTTAAACGATAAATATATGTTCCGGAATTAAGTCCGGTAATGGAAGTAAATAATGTATTAGGTGAACTGATGTTTCCGCCGGTTGGACCGGAAACTTTTGTCCAAACAAAACTGCTGATAGTTCCGTCAGCATCAGCTACTGTTCCGGTTAAAGTTGCAGATGAAGTCAAATAAGGAAGGGACTGATTTGCACCCGCATTCACAATGGGCGCAAGATTGGTAACCGCATTTTTGCTAAAACCTAACATCCATTCATACACATTCAGGTTATTTTCTTTAAAATTCAAATCATAAGTTCTTGACCATGCATCATGTGAAGTAGAAGAAAAAATAGTTTTTTTAGCTAAAGGCGTTGGCGCAATGGGTGCTGCATTTACGTAGTTCACAAAATTGATAGTATTGTTCACCGTTACGGTGGGATCGCCATCATTGTGCGTAGCCCAGATCGCAATATTGGCAGCCGCTATAATGTTAGCTCCGTTCTGGTTAGGCCATGATGCTCCGCAGATCGGAACAATGGCTGCAATCCTGTTAGCATAAGCGGTGCTGAAATTTACATAATCCCAAATAACTCCGCCGCCCATACTTAAACCCGTTAAGTAGATTCTTTTTATATCTACTTTGTAATTAATTACTAAATAATCCAGTAAAGTATTGATGTCTGAAGCCCATGGCCATTCTGTGAATTGCGGAGAAATCACGATAGGCTTGCTCACCACACCATTAACCGTAAACGATGTAGGAAAAATTCCCTGGGCGATTTGACGCGGAGTACCATTGTTCAAAACAGCCTGAATAGTGGAGGATGTACCTGCACCAAGCTCACCCATTCCATGTATGAAAACAATCAATGGATATTTTGCCGTTCCATTGGGATCATAACCCTGCGGTAAATACTCATAATACGCATTTGACTTTGGATTAGTGGAAATGTACCGTGCCGTTTGAACCTGAGCAGGTAAGTTTAAAGAGATAATGATAATAAAAAGAGCTAAAAAAATTCTTCTGACAAACATCGAGTTTGAACGCATTGACTGGATTTTAAGAAATTATAGTTGGTGTTTTAAAAAAAATCAGAAGGACGGAGCGCTTTTCAGGCACGCCGCCAATTTGCAATAACCATGCCATGTGTGTGAGAATTTCGTTTTCCCGAAAAAAAATAAAAATAAATTGAGGTTGAAATCTTACTTAAGGCAAGAAGAAATTTGAGATTTTACCGCAACCTTTCATGCAGCGCACCAATGGTTAAATCAGCCTTAATTGTTTTCTGAATGAAACATCAGCAGCATTGCATTTCTTCCTACTTTTGTGCCCTTAAAAAAATTGCAGGTCCCGTAGTTCAATGGATAGAATAGAAGTTTCCTAAACTTTAGATACAGGTTCGATTCCTGTCGGGACCACCAAAGCGCATAAGTCTGGGTTCAGATGAGAGAATCCTTGTTTTAATATCCACATCCCTTTCCAGTCCTGCAATTGAAGCAAATCTTCTTTACAATATGGGGCCGCAGATTAACTGTGATCATATCGTCTTATATTCCTCCCGGGAACACCGTATTTTGAATGGTTTGTTTGATTATTGCCGGAGATACTGCGTTAAATTCAGAACAAAAACAGCATACCTTGGTTGGTAATAATAAATCACGTGTTTCCCCTTAGCAGTTAATTCAGGCGAAGAGATGAATAATGAAAAAAGGGAAGCGACCTGCTGAAGATTTGGGAGAGTTGCACCCTACATTAATTGTTGGCATTGGTGGATCGTCCGGTGGCCTTAATGCGTATAAGGCGCTTCTGGATGCAATGCCGTATGATACCGGTTTTGCTTTTGTCATTATTTCACACATGAATCCCACAGCCAATAGTTTGCTTGCTAAAATTCTGTCACGTCATACAAAAATGAAGGTAATGGTGGCTTCTATGGCGATGCCAATCCGTGGTAATCACGTTTATATAATTCCTCCGGATTCAGATCTTTCTATTGAAAAAAATAAGTTCAAAGTAATCTCTCCTTGATCGCAAAGGAACAAGCAAATAGATATATTTTTTATCTCTTTAGCAGAATTAATGGGCGTACGTGCTGTCGGCATTGTCCTTTCCGGGTACGATGGCGATGGTACTGAGGGCTGCAAACACATCAAAGCAAAAGGAGGAAAAACCTTTACTCAAGACATGTCTGCCGAAGTTGAACACATGCCGCTCAGTGCTAAGGCTTCAGGCTGTGTTGATTTTGTTATGCCTCTTGAAAAAATTCCAGGTAAATTAAAGAGTTTGGCTGACGCACTTATATCTTAAAATGTAATAATAACTATCCAACAGTATAATAATTTGGAAAAAAATAGACCCTTTA
>JANNZE010000013.1:0-1540 GCA_031410455.1 Chitinophagaceae bacterium
GGTTGTTGTACAGCAACACTCAGTGAATTTTGTAAGAGCAGCCATCGATAAAAATGTTCAGGTAGATTATATGATCTATCCCGGGCAGGAACACAATGTGCTGGGCAAAGACAGGGCACATCTTTTTCAGAAGATCACAGATTATTTCATACAGAACCTCCGTACAAATTAATTTATGGCTATACTAAGTGTTAATCAACTGCGAAAAAATTATGGGCGTATACAGGCCCTGCAGGGTGTAAGTTTTGATGTTCCGAAAGGAACGGTATTTGGAATACTTGGCCCGAATGGAAGTGGTAAAACTACTTTGCTCGGTATCATTATGGATGTACTGAAGGCAACTTCCGGTTCTTTTAAATGGTTTGAACAGGATTCAACACATGACCAGCGTAAAAGCATCGGAACATTATTGGAAACCCCCAATTTTTATCATTACCTCTCTGCCGTTCAGAATTTAAAGATCACCGCAGCCATCAAAGGCCGCGGCCATGAAGATATTGAACGTGTACTCGACATTGTAAATCTTACGCAAAGGAAAGATTCCAAATTCAGTACATACAGCCTGGGTATGAAACAACGGCTGGCAATTGCCGCAGCTTTGCTTGGCGACCCCCCGGTGCTTGTTTTTGATGAGCCTACGAATGGACTGGATCCTGTGGGCATTGCAGAAATCAGGGAACTGATCAAAAAACTGGCGTCGCAGGGAAAAACGATTATCATGGCTAGTCACCTGCTGGATGAGGTGGAAAAAGTATGTACTCATGTGGCCATTTTGAAAAAAGGAGAATTACTTGCTTCCGGAAATGTAGATGATATTTTCAGGCAGAATGACCTGGTGGAATTATCATCGGCCAATAATGTTGCCCTGGCAGAAATAATACGCAGCCTTGATGGTGTATTATCTGTGAAAACAGAAAACGGAGTTGTGGAAATATCAGTGGCGGAAGGGAAAAGTAATCTGGCGACCATCAATAGTTTTTGTTTTGAGAAAGGTATTGTTCTCAGCAAACTTAATCTCAGAAAACGCAGTCTTGAATCTAAATTCTTTGAACTTACCAATTAATATTATGACACAATTATTAAAAATAGAATGGCTCAAGCTGAAGAATTACCGGGCTTTTATTGTACTCTCCATATTTTTTGTGATCGGTGTTTTCGCCTCCAATTATATTGTGTACAGTGTGATGCACAATGTAGTGAACCAGACAAGCGCCGGTGCAATGGTGGGCATTTTTAATCCTTATAGTTTTAATGGCACCTGGCAGACCACCAGTTATGTAACAGGATTTTTACTCATTCTTCCTGCCATGCTGCTGATCATCAGTATTACCAATGAATTTACTTTCAGAACCAGCCGCCAGAATATAATTGATGGCTGGAGCAGAGAACAGTTCATAACCGTAAAATTAATGCTGGCTTTAATCACCGCTGCCTTTTGTACCGTACTCGTATTTATCACTGCGCTTGGCTTTGGGGCTGCTTCCGGAACAGATTTTTCGATGAATGGCATAACGCACGTAGGTTTCTTTTTTATAAAAGC
>JANNZE010000014.1:0-2845 GCA_031410455.1 Chitinophagaceae bacterium
TCTCTTGTTTACAGGTTTACTGTAAATAGACAGACAGTTACAGGCAAGGTTCTCTTTATGAATTAATCTGTAGTTGTTTTTAAATGAAAAAGGCCATCTTTAAACGGATGGCCTTTTTTTATTGATTAATGAAATGTAAAAATTCAGTGGGATAACTTCAGCTTATATTTCTGTTTATATAACTTGCTCGTTAGATTTTTTGTGCTGAATAATAGATGAAACGGGTACAGTTGATTGGCTTTCCTATGCTGAACCAGAAATGTAATAATACTTTATGTTTTTTTCATTAAACAAAAAAAGCTACCCCGGTAGCTTTTTTTGTTGTTGTAAAGTACGTGATGCATTTACGCCATAGCGGTTGTTCCCATGTTTTTTGCATTTGAAAAAACATCGGTCAGATGTTTACTGTGTAATTTTGAGCTCCCGGAATTATTCAGGAAATTCTGTTTTTTTCCTGCAAACTTTTTAATGAGCCAGGTTGCTACACCTGCTGCGGCAAGACCGGTAAGTATCCATTGATTTCTTTTCATAAAAATATTTTCAAATAATTATTCAATAGATATGCCATAGAGGTGATTAATAGTAAACGTTTATTTATATTTTCCAAATCGTTTCGGGTCTTCGTGAAATAACTGTAAAAATATTTTTTGTTCTGTACGCTTCAGGTGTAATTCCTGTTTTCCATTCAGAAATCTGTCGTTCATATAAATGTGTTGTTCAAATCCAATACTTATATTTTTAAATAAACGTACGGCTATATTTGGCCGCATCACAGTTACCAAACTGTTTCCCGGCAGGCCTACATATGTTTTGATCCAGTAAAAAAATCCGTTGAAACCAATGGCAAGACGGCTGGTAAAATTAATCGTCTCTTCCAGCTTTAACTCCATGCCTCCGCCATAATTGTAGGTTCTGAAAGAGGAACTGTCCGGGCCGAAGCGTGTATTATTTCCTGCTAAAGGAACTGCAGCAATATGCAGGTTGGTAATTAAATTATTTTTCTGAGACAACTGTTTCCTGGAGATGACGCCTACTCCAAATCCTATGGCACCTACTTCAAAAACTGAATTGTTCCAATAATCAAAGTGCTGAAAAATTCCGCCGAGTATATCACGGCTGTTGATATTCTTTCCTGCCAGAATTCCATAACCATGCACATTTTCCAATAGCTTACGGTTTGCGCCATAACTTAATTCGGTTTTAAAACGAAACACATCAAAAGGTTTTCGTTTTCTTATTTCGAACGGACTTCCATAATCGATCTGGATGTTTAAAAAAGGATTGGTAGCGCCAGTAGCGAATGCTGTCCCTTCATTTATTTTATGCGCTCCTGCATTGAAAGTTAAATTCACACGGTCTTTTTGGTATACTTCTTTATCTGTAACACGAAACATTTTCCCCTGTGTGAACCTGTTGAATGCTCTGGACGGATTGATAGCGCCTGCTAAAATTTCCCGCCAAACTCTTTCAAAACCACGGGTTCTGTCGTCCAGAACATTTGAGCTTAAACGATAAAGGATCTCTCCTAAAAATGCACCGCTGACAGGTGTGTTGATCAGGTCATTGTATGATGGCCTGGTTTTCTCTCCCAGGTATTCCCACATCACACTTCCATAAATATTGAAAGGAATAGATTGCCAGAAATTGTAACCGTTTGACCTTGCAATGTTGAAATAATTGCTTCCCGTGTGAGGATGACCAATGAAGTTTATTCCAAATCCATCATCATCCCACACCGGCCCTTTTTGAAAATTATTTTTCCAGTCTGCTTTACTGTTGCTCGGCCAGTCTAGTTTATAAACATATTTGGCCACTGACCAGTTAAAAACATTTGCAATAACAATACGCCCGGCCGGCTCCCATACCGTTCTTTTTTTATTAAATAAAGAATCGTCATTCAACAGATCTCCAAAATTATTTCTGCCACGCTTATCCGTTGTATCCTGAACATTTTGTAGAAAGGTGGTGTCATTTTGAGCAAATGATGTAACACAACAGATTGACAACGCGGTAATTAATAACGGTTTTATATATTTCATTATTAGGAGGTGATACAAAAACATGCCATGTTGAACCTGAACTATCAAAAAATGAGGCATTAACAGATTTAATCCATAATATCTTAAAAATGGAAAACTGGCTGTCAGGGAGTTATGTTTCTACTGCTTTTATTTTTCCTGTAAATACTTGCAGTTCTGTAATGTGGTTTGTACATTTATAGAGCTTACTTTTTACATTTTTATTCCTCTGAAAATCTTTTTCTTAAAAAATTTATCCTTTGAATGCCGCAGCATTGTTTCAACACAATCTGTCTGATCAATATTCCTGTGTATTCCCTTCCGGATATTTTTCCGGTTGTTACACAAGCAAACCACTATGGAATATTTTTACACCGCTTACACCAAACAAATAGCTGATAAAAATTATTATTTTATCAAACGGTATATGGTTTTTCCCGAATTGAAGAATGCAGCCAACATTCTGGATGGATATGGTATGCATACCGATTTTTATAAAGCCTGCAATATTGCAGGGATAAATAAAACGGCAATCAGAGAAAAATTATGGTTAGAAGCCGGATGCGATGTTCAGCCTGCACGAATCATTCATGTTAAATTTCCTTCGGAACGTTCAAGGAAATTTCAATTACAGGATCTCCTTCTTCGTATACCGTTACCAAGATTAAAATTCAGATTTTAACCAATGTCTTTTAAATTTTGAAACTCTCATGAACATTTATTGTAAACGTTCAATATAGTTGAATAATTATTCATTTGGTCTGTGTTTTGTATAATAGCTCTTGCAATTAATCTATAAAACACATCAATATGAAAGCTATTTTAAC
>JANNZE010000015.1:0-3109 GCA_031410455.1 Chitinophagaceae bacterium
GGTGTGCTCGATGAAAGCGTTACCGCTCCCGTTGTTGCATTTAATGTTAATCCGGCTGTGGATGTAAATGTTCCGGCCACTGCATTTGTTCCGAGTGTTATAGTTGCCGTTCCGCCACCCGTACAATAAGGACTTCCGGCATAACTGAACGTTGATACAGGTGTTGCATTAATGGTTATGGATGCAGTAGATGAAGAAGTACAACCATTTGTTGTAACGGTATTGGTAACCGTATATGTTCCCGGTGTACTCGATGATAAGGTAACAGCTCCCGTTGTTGCATTCAGTGTTAATCCTGCAGTAGAAGTAAATGTTCCGTCAACTGCATTTGTTCCTAACGTAACAGTAGCTGTTCCACCATTGGTACAATATGGACTTCCTGTATAACTGAACGTGGATACAGGCGTTGCATTGATGGTGATAGATGCAGTATATGATGAAGTACATCCACCCGTTCCCGTTGCAGTATTTGTAACCGTATAAGTTCCCGGTGTACTCGATGCCAGTGTAACGGCACCTGTAGATGAGTTGATGCTTAAGCCCGCAGGTGAAGATGAAAATACACCCGCTGTCGCTCCACTATTTAAAGTTATGGAAGCTGTTCCTGCAGCTGTACAATATGGTGATGCTGTATAACTGAAACCTGAGTTAACATCACATGTTTCTCCGATTGTGTAATCACCCATCGCACTTACGCCTGTTGCGTTGATCTGTGATGTAGTGGTACTACCAGTTATGGTAGGATAAGACCAAACCGAACTGCTATATGTGCCAACTTTTGCAGTATTAGTTAGAAAATTTGAATAATTATCTGCTGTATTCCAGTTGAAGACTACTGTAGCAGAAGTGAATGTTATATCTCCCGTTCCGGGTTTGGAAAGTGTCCAGTACCTGCTGATAAATTTCGTAAGTGAAGAGGTAGCAACGTTAGGCTGTGCCGTAGCAGAAACTCCGGCAATAAGATTTCCCTGAACGCTTACAGATGCAAAAATAAAAGATAAAGGTGAATAATATAATGCACCGCCTATTTCATAAGAAGCGGTTAATGCAGGAATATATTTCTGAAGATTTCCTGCCACATACCCATTCGACTGAGAAGCTCCTGAAATACTTCCACCATTTGGTATGATTACTTTAAAAGTACCTGTAGTTATTTTTCCATTTATAAAAGAAAGTGCGTTAACTGTTATATCAGTACCCAGTGTAGTTGTTCCTGTGCTTTTTTTCATCTGCAGGTTATTAAAAGCCCCTGTTGAAGAAATATTCTGTGATCCAGCACCGTAAAACAAAACAGTGTTATTTGTATTGGTAAAAGTTCCACCGGTCATATTCCAGTTTCCACCAATAGAATCAATGAAATTTCCTCCGGTAAAAGAACCCGCACTCAGTAAAAAATTATTCCTGATATTTAACGCACCTATTGCATTTTTAGTTCCCGCACCTGTAATAGATAAATTACCATAAGCGGTTCCGGTTCCTGATAAAGAGGTAATATTTTGAGTAGTAGAAGCTCCATAATATTCTACGGTACTTAAACTATCCAGTAAATAGGATGTGAATGTTGGCAATGCATTGGTTCCCGCCAGTCTTAACAAACTTCCTGAACTGATAGTCATTAATCCTCCTGTTACATCTCCGGCAATGCTAAACGTTGACTGGTCCAAAATTCCACTGATGATATTGACCTCTACAATGGAAGTTAAATTGCTGGCAAGTGTAACTGAAGCCCCGGAAGTTTTTACAACATCAAATTGTGCCAGTACATAGGAAGCTGAACCCCCTATTACACCTGCAGCTGCTCCGGTAAAAATCGGTGAACCTATAGAAGCGTCAATGTTATTGTTATTTGTAAAATTATGTGATACGTTAAAATCCGAAGTGATGGTTATCGTTCCTGTATTTGTAAAATTATAAAATGTAGTTGCAGGAGTTCCTGAAATTTGCCCGGCAGCAGAAGACATAGTGAAAGTTGAAGTTCCGCCATTCAGTGTACCATTACTTTGTATATCACCAGCAACGGAAAAAGAATTGCTTCCCGCATTAAAAATACCTGCAGATGTGATGGTGAAATTTCCACTCATTGACAATGAGGATCCTGGAGTTACACCTGCAGCATTTGAAATAATAACACTGCTTAAGTTGGCAGAACCTGTTGTAGCAATCGCGCCGGTGCCTCCGAAAATTACAGTTCCGGTACTGTTGAAGGCAGTTCCACTTAAAGTAAATGTCTGAGAAGAAGACGGCGCAAAATTAATGGTGCCCGTACTTGAAAGGGTTCCGTTATTAGCAAAAGATCCATAAATATTTACGGTAGTCAATCCTGCATTGAGCGAGGCCCCACTGCTGATATTCAGTGCTACAAAAATACTCCAGTCAACACTGGGGTTTATTCCGGCTGTATTATTAATGTTCAGCGTGGCGAAGGAAGGTGTACTCGTTGAATTTAAAACAGGTGAAACAGATCCGTTAAAATTGATCACTCCTGTTGAGTTGGATGTAATTGCATTTACCAATCTTATATTTTGCACAACCGTTCCACTGAAGGTTGTAACACCATTGCTGATTAAAGATCCGTTATTTGTCAGGTCACCGGATATAGTAGCACTTCCGCTACCGCCATCAAATGAACCGCCTGTAACAATCCTTAAGTTATTCTGGTATGTGATATTACTTCCTGATACAGCGTAACTTCCATAAATAGTTGCCCTGTAAAATGTTGTATTTCCCGTTATAGTTTTATTGGCTCCTTCAAACATCAGTGTACTGGTGCCGGGTGTAAAGTTGCCGTAGTTTAACCAGTTACCAAATAAATCTACCGGAAAAGAGTTTGCATTAAAAGTAGCTCCGGAATTTATCGTTAGATTTCCTGCTACTGTTATAGTAGCTATAAGTGTTTTAATTCCTGAATTTGAAAACAATATATTCCCGTATGTAATTCCTGATACAGATTGTGCTACCGTACCATTATATTCTACGGTACTTGCCGCATTTAATGAGTAAGAAGAATAATTTGTTGGAAAATTTGTATCGCCACTTAGCTTTAAATAACCGGCAGCTCCAACAGTCATTGATCCGCCCTTTGTACTTCTGTTTAAAGTAAAGGTGGAAA
>JANNZE010000016.1:0-8340 GCA_031410455.1 Chitinophagaceae bacterium
CCTGCATTGGCAACGGTTGTATTGTTTATGGTGAAAGAGGCTTGTGTACTCGTAAATCCGGAAGGTCCTGTCCAGTTATAAGATGCAGTTCCCGGTGTTGTGGTAGAAGCACTCGTTGTTAAGGTTTGTCCTGTGCAAAGATCTGCACTTGGTACAATAACAGGAGTTGCTGGAGGATTCGGATCGGTAAGTGTAAAAGGTCCGGCCATCATATTACTGATACAACCGTTTAATGTAACCGTGATGTTTGAATATGTGCCTGCAGTTACATTTATGATGATCTCACCGGCAGCATTACTCACAGCTGTTACCGGCCCGATGGCGTTAGTATTTTTTATATAATTTACCAGGTAAGTAGTGGCTGGATTTAAACCCTGTATGGTAAGCGTTCCATTTCCCGTGCATACAACCGGATTGGCTGTAACCACATTTGTAATAACTGGAGTTGGTCTCACAATTACATTTACACTTGCGTTTGCAGATGTACAGTTACCGGTGGAATTGGTAACATTTACGGTATAAGTTCCTGCAGCAGTGGTGGCAGCTGCGGTTATCGTTGGATTTTGTAAGGTGCTCGTAAATCCATTCGGTCCCGTCCACGACCAGTTTCCTCCTGTGAAAGTTGAATTTGCGGAAAGTATAATGTTATTACCGGAACATACAGGCGAGTTGGAGGAGACGGTAGGCGTAGCAGGCGTCTGATTAACCACCACCGATACAGATGCCGGTGCAGAAGTACAACCAGCAAGACTTGCAGTTACAAAATAATTGCCGCTGTTAATAACCGTTGAATTTGGAATGGTAGGATTTGTTTGTATACTTGAAAATCCATTCGGCCCGGTCCAGCTAAAAATAACGCCAGGCGTTGCCGAAGTTGCGGTAAATGACAATGTGGTGCCGCTGCACACAGGTGAATTTACATTGGCATTGGGAGTGGCCGGCTGAGACGGATCGGATAAGGTGAAAGGTCCTGCCGGAACAGATGTACATCCATTTCTTGTTATCGTTATATTCGAATAATTACCAGCCGATAAACCGGTGATGATAATATTACCGGAAGCATTTGCAGTAAGATTGACATTGATCGTTCCTCCATTTTTTATATACTGCACTGCATAGGTGAGTCCTGCTGTTAAACCTATTAAGGTAATCGTTCCATTTGTTCCGCCACACGTTGTTGGATTTGTAAAAGAAGAAGAAAGTATTACAGGCGTGGCATTCACTGTTACCGTTACAAGGGTTCTTACACTTTCACAATTGTTGGAAGTATTTACCTGGCTCACATAAAATGTTTGTGTACCGATAGCAGTTGTTGAAGGAGTAGGAGCTGTGGCAGATCCTGTACCGCCTGTTGGCACGTTGTACCATAATAATGTATTGCCTCCTGTTGCTGTGGCAGTCAGCGGAACGGCCGTTGCATTCTCACAATAAGGAACATTAGGTGCAACAGGGGCCGCTGGTTTTGGTGATACAGTAATAGTAAAAGAAGTTGTTGAAGAACATCCATTGGCAATACCCGTAACATTGATGGTTCCTGAAATAGGTGCAACACCAGTATTCGTTGCTGTAAATGCAGGTATAGGATTACTGGTGCCATTTGACGCAAGTCCTATTCCTGTATTGGAATTTGTCCAGCTGAAAATGGTGGATGGAACAGAACTGGTAAAAGATAAAGGTCCTACTGAATTACCGGGACAATACGTATTGCTCAGAGGTACGGTTAAAACAGGTTTGGGATTTATGGTAACGGGTTGAACGATTGTTGTAGTTCCACATTCATTAGTTACAGCCAGCGAAATATTAATGGAGCCTGTTGTATTGAACAATACGGTTCCGGGATTTAAAGTTGTGGAAGAAGAAGGCGTTCCGCCGGGAAATGTCCATAGATAAGTGGCGGATGTTGTATAACAGTTTGCGGTTGCTGTAGGAGACAGATTTGTATTTTCACAAACTGCACTCAGCGGATTTATAGCAGCAATAGGTTTTGCCTTTACTGTAACCACCCTGGTAACAACTGCAGAACTGCAGGCATTAGCCGGAGAAATCACCATTAAACCAATTGTATAAACACCCGGATTAATAAATTGAAATTGAGGATTTGCAGAATTTGCGTTGGTGCTGTTCAGAAAAATATAATTAGAAACAGCTGGGGTACAACCTGTAGTTGCTGCATAGTTAACGGTCCACAAATATTTATTCTGGCCACATAAAGGTGGATTACTTGTATTGGTAGTATTAACAGTCAGCGGCGAACAACCAATATTCTGGTCAATCGTAAATGCAGCAACCGGTAAAGGGTTAACACAAATTGTTTTAATAATAGAATCGATTCCGCAGACGGTATTACCTGTAAGTAATTTAACGGTATAAGTTCCAATTGTATTAAAATTCAGATTAAGTGTTGAACTTCCACTTAACCAGAATCCCGGATCTGTAAAACCATTTGTATTTCCTAAACTTCCGGAACTGATCGTCCAGCCTGTTGAAGGAGTAACAGACCATACCCATTTCCCTTGCGTACATGCGCCCGTTCCGTTATCAATCTCATAATTACTTCCGGTTGTATTGTTGAATGAAGCAGTTGTATTTACACAAATTGTATCTCCGGGTGTAATGGAAAAGGTAGGAGGTGCTTTTTGAGAAACATAAATAGGTACAACAGATGCAGTTGAAGAGGCGCATGGATTTGATGCCTGTATGGTAGCAGAAAACGAATTCTGATAAGTTCCGCTGGTAGTTCCGCATGAAGTGATAGGAAACTGGTGCGTTATGTCAGCTGGTGCCGGATGAGTATAAGTAATAGGTGAAGAACCATCATTAAATGTAATGGTATAAATGGTTCCGGGAGAATTTAAACCTGTACTGGAAATAGGGAAAGTGAGACTGCTATTGGTACAGATTGCCGTATTTCCAGGGTTTCCTAAACCTACCGCCGGATTTGTTCCCAGGAAAATATAGTAAGGGATAGTGTCTTTACAACCATTGGCTCCGGTAACAATAAACTGAACATTAGTAGTTCCCACCGGATAGGTATGTGTAAGTGGTGTATTAAATGTTGGTGAATTATAATCTGGTGTTGCATCTCCCCAAATGATCTGATAGTTTGTATTGGTGGCTGCAGTACTGCTGTTATTTATGAATGTAAAAACAGCAGTGCTTGTATTTGTACAAAGTTTGAAATATCTTTTTCCGTTATAAATTGTGTAATTAAGAAAAGTGGGATCGGGAATCTGAGAAGTAGTGACGGTTCTAACAAGGGTATCCTTACAACCCGTATTATTGGTTACGATCAGCTGAACATTAAAAGACTGAGGACCGTTTCCGGGTGTTCCTACAAATGTATGAGATGGATTTATAGAGCTAGCGCTATTTGCAGTTCCTGAATTGGGATCATTAAAATTCCATGCGTATGTAAGTCCTGTTCCTGAAGAAGTACTTGTAAATTGAATCGGATTATTGCTGCATATATTATTAGGTGTAAAATTGAAACCTGCAACGGGCTTTGGATGAATCAGTACCTGAACAGCAGGATAATTTACGGGAGGGCCGCCACCGGTAACCTGCAACTGGTACCATCCTGAAGCTGAAGCATTAATTGTTTGCGTATTTCCTGCAGTATTCGTGTACGATCCCGCTGTACCTGTTGGTGAATACTGCCATTGGTAATTGGGGCCGCCCGGAGTTGCTGTGAGATTAACAGTCTGCGGTAAACAAACTGTAGATGAAGGAGAAGGCGTAATTATTTGAGAATAGGTAATTATTGAACATATTATACCCATTAAGAACAGTAAAATTCTCCTCATACAATACAGGTTTTGGTAATTGGCTGCAATAATAATCAATATATAACATTTGTCTATCTATAATCCATTAAGAAATGATAATGGGTTTACGTTAAAATAGGATAGGGTCTTTTGTGATAAAAAAAATAATATCGATATATTTGTAATAGTATTTGCCTCCAGCAAACCAAAACATATTTCCACGTGTATCATTGCCACTTATCATTAACTGCTTACATAAGATGGCTTTTTATAATCCTGCTTATTTTCACCGCTACATTCAGCCAGGCACAGATCACCGTTAGCGGCGGTACAGGTTTAGCCGCTACCTATACAACCTTTACCCGTTCAACTGGTTTATTTGCTGCGCTGAATGCCAATTCACAGGCTGGTAATAACATCATCGTTACCATCAACGCCAACATTACTGGTACCGTAATGGCCGGAGGAGAAGATGGTACAGTTGCTTTAAATGAAAATACATGGATATCACTTACCATAAAACCCAGTGGTGCCAGAACGGTACAACAAACGCTTACGACCCCGTTATTCACTTACAACGGAGCTGATAATGTTACCATAGATGGTTTGAACAGCTCCGGAAATTCGCTCATCATTCAGAATGTAAACACGGGCGTAACAGCCGGCACAAGCACCATCAAATTATACAATGATGCATCCAATAACACCTTCACCCGTTGCAGTATATTAGGTGCATCAAGAACACCACTTACAACAGAAGGTGGTAACATTGTTTTTGGTTCAGGAACAACTACGGGCAATGATAATAACACCATCTCTTTTTGCAATATAGGATCCACTGCTGCCATGGCTTCCAATCCGCCTACAAAAGGAATTTTCAGCATAGGCTCTTTTAGCACAAATGCCATCCGAAACAGTGGAAATAACATCAGCAATAATAATATTTACGATGTTTTCAATGCTGCGAGAAGCAGTGCCGGTATTTATATAGGAAATGGAAATGACGCATGGACCATCAGTTCCAACAGGATCTATCAAACACTTACCTGTTCTTTTTCAGGGGCATCTTTACGTAGCTCCGCCATATACATCAATACTATAAATTTACCCGGCATTTTTACCATTAGCGCCAATGTAATCGGCTTTTCCAATTCCATTGGTTCCGGTACTTCTGTTTTCACTTATTCAGGATCAGGCGCAGAAAATGAAGTAAGAGGCATTGACATTGCAAATGTAAACACAACAACAGCTACAAGCATACAAGGTAATATCATTACTTCCATCAAGCACAGCACTGCACGTTCTTCCAACAATGATTACAATGCACCTTTTGTGGCGATTGCAGCCGGTGTTACGGCAACAGGCGCAGGAGATGGATTATTCAACATCGGTAATGTAACTGGCAACCAGATCGGAAGTGTCGATAATTCCAATACCATTGTGGTGAACAGCGCCACTATTACAGATGCTGCGCCAGTGATCGGAATCATCTCGCTGGCACCACGTGCTGTAAACATCAGTAACAATACCATAGGCAGCATCACCATCAGCAGTGATCCGGCATTGGGCATCGGTGAAACCGTAGGATTTATTGGTATACTGGTTAATCCTGCAGTTTCTGCCATCAACGCCATCATAAACAGTAACATCATTGGTGGTACTTCTGCGGCAGCCGGAATTAAAAACGATCTCACCGGTTTTTACTCTACCTATGGAATTTTTGTGAACAAGGCCACAGCCTTATGCAACAATAATATCGTGAGAAATATTTCCAGTAATGCTAAAGGGCAGCCTGGAATTGTTCTTACAGGAATTTACCTGCAAAGTGCCACAACTGCCTGTACCGTTCAATACAATACCATTCATTCTATAAGCAATACATGTGCAGTAGATAGTTTGACAAGTGTGTACTGTATGGATCTCGATTTGCCTGTTGCTTCCAATATCATCAGCCATAATTTTATTCATTCTGCTTCCCTCACCGGTACAAATGTAAATTCACAGATACTGGGTATTGTGGTACGTTCAGGTACATCCACATTGTCTAACAACATGATACGGCTGGGTATTGATGCGAACGGCAATTCTATTACCACAGGATTCATCATTAGCGGTCTTAGAGATGCGGGGGGAACCAACAATTATTATCACAACAGTGTATACATTGGTGGAACCGGAGTTTCGGGAAGTACCAGCCGCACAGCCGCATTTTACAGCGATGTGCTCACCGTTACCCGAAATTTTAAAAACAATATTTTTATGAATGCCCGGAGTAATGTAAGTGCCGGTGCAGGAAATTTTGCATTAAGACTGGCACAATCCTCCAATGTAACAGGCCTGAATTCCAATTATAATATTTTATACGCAACAGGTACAGATGGCTATCTTGGATATTTTAATTCCATTGCCTACAGTACACTGGCAGCCTGGCAAACAGCAACAGGGCAGGATGCAAACAGTCTGAATTCAAATCCACTTTACCTCACGCCGGCCGGTACGGCTGCTACCGTAAACCTACATGTGGATCCTACTTCCCCGGCAGATGCTGCTGCAACACCTGTAGGCATCACAACCGATTACGACGGGCAGGCCAGGAACCTTACAACGCCGGATATTGGCGCAGATGAGATTGACGGTTCTGCGGTTTATAATTGGGTGGGTGGCGTTTCTACTGACTGGAACAATGGAGCTAACTGGAGTAGCGGAATTGTACCTGATGCCACAACCAATGCCGTTATTAACGGAGGCTTCCCTTTTCTTCCATTGGTTGCTGCTGCCCAGAATGTAAAAAATATTACCATCACCAGCGGCATCGTTACCATCACAGGCAAATTGAATATTTATGGTGATATCACTGCAGCTAACGGATCATTTACTGCACCTGCCGGCACCATGGAATTTTCCGGAACAGTTGCACAGAATATTTCTGGCAGCTGGTTCACCGGGCGAAATTTATCTTCCCTGTTGATCAGCAATCCTGTTGGTGTAAATAATTCATCTGTGGCATCTGACACGCTGCGGATACTTTCTGCTTTATCTTTCGGTTCTGTAACGGCATCTACCTTCAACACCGGAAACAATATAACTTTTGTTTCTTCCGATACAGCTACCGCTGCGCTGGGAAAAATACTGAACGCCAATGCTTTCACTGGAACCGCAACTATAGAAAGATATATTCCGAATCATCCGCGGGCATGGCAGTTTTTATCAGTGCCGGCAACCGGCCAGACCATTAAAAATGCCTGGCAGGAAGGTGCAGCTTCTGTTGCACAAAATTTACGTCCGGGTTATGGTACCATCATCACCAGCAATGTAAGTAGTGCACTTACGCAGGGATTTGATATTGTTTCTTCAACGCCGTCCATGAAAAGTTATAACCCGGCCACCAATGGATGGGATGGTGTAAGTTCCACATTCAATAACATAGCCAATGCCAGCGGATATATGCTTTTTGTAAGGGGCGACAGAACCGTTACTGCTTTCAACCAGACAGCCACGGCATTAAAATTAAGAACCACAGGAACAATTTTTACACCAGCTAATCCGCCGGCTTCTATACCTGTATCCGCCGGATTATTTGCAAGTTGCGGCAATCCATACCCGTCGGCGATTGATTTTAAACAGATTACCAGGTCTGGTGGCGTTCAGAATTTATTTTATGTTTGGGATCCTAAAATGGCAGGGGGGTACGGACTGGGTAGTTACCAGACTTTCACCTGGAACGGAGCCACCTTTATAGTAACGCCGGGAGGTGGAAGTTATACAGGGTCTAACCGCAATATCGAATCCGGCCAGGCATTTTTCATCGCATCCTCTGCAACGGCAGGATCTGTTGCTTTTTCTGAAAATTGTAAAGTTTCCGGGAGTGCGCTGGTAAACTGGATGCAAACCCCGGCTTTCAATATCTGTGTTCAGTTACAGGTGATGTTCAACAACCAACCACTCATACTGGATGGCTTAAGAATTGAATTTGATGCTGCCAATTCCACTGTAGTGGATGAAATGGATGCACGCAAACTCGATAATTTCGGGGAGAATATTGGTATTTTCAGAAATGAAAAAAGACTGGTTGTGGAAAGATGGAAACAACCGGAACTGAATGATTCTTTTCCGCTTTTCCTGAACCAGATGCGGCAGCAGAATTATATTATTTCCATCATCCCGGAACATTTTAATCCTGCAGCAATTACAGGCTATTTAATAGACCGTTACCTGAATACAGCTACGCAATTTTCTTTTACGGATACCAATAACATTCCCTTTGTGGTAAATGCAGATCCGGGTTCATATGCGTTCAACAGATTTAAAATTGAATTCCGTTTGCCTGCTGCATTACCGGTTCAAATTACAAACGTTCAGGTAAAAAGAATTTCCACATCATCGGCAGCGTTAAGATGGAAAGTACAGCAAGAATCAGGTATACATTCCTATCAAATATGGAGAAGCACGGATGGAATTAATTTTGTACTGCTGGATGCTGTGTTGCCCATGCAGAATACGGATGTGTATTTTTATACAGACAGGAACATAACCTCCGCTGCGTATTATTACAGAATAAAAGCTATTAGTATTTCGG
>JANNZE010000017.1:0-3731 GCA_031410455.1 Chitinophagaceae bacterium
AAAACAGTTTGTGAAGGATGTACCGCATATAATACTGTAGGAACTCCATCTATGTATTCTGTGGCTTTTTGACTTGTTTCCCACCAGGTGCTGAATGTAAGTTCCATATACGGGAATCCAAAAGGAATGCCTGGTATAGCAGCATAAGGATTTCTGTTAGGTTGGTTATATGAATATTCATAGACTACTGATAATTCGTTGTTGATGTAAGTCTTAATAAGTGGAGTGTTACCAATAGAATTGTTGTAGAATAAAACTTTTACACCCATTGAATTTTCTCTTTTCACAATTTGACCTAATGAATTATAGCTATCATAAGTTGTCATAAAAAGGTTTCCATCAGCATCATTCCAAACTTCCTTTGTCAATTTATTTCCGGTATAATAAAAATAAATGGTGTTTTGTAGTTCACCATTAAAATCATAGACTGCCTTTTTCATCCTTCCTCCCTGGTACTCAATATTGTAGGTTTCAATATTTGCGTCATCATAATGCGTCACCCATTGGTCGGCAAGGCCTTGGTTGTTGTAATGAAGCCCTACATAGGCAACATCAGAAAACCATAGTTTAGAGAGACGGCAGTCACAATCCCCATGAATTCCTCTTCCGGACGTGTTTTCTGCCAAAGGTTCCCATTTTTCATTATTTTTTTTGCAACTGGTTAAAAGAACAAATACGAATAATAAGGATACGGCATAGTATACAGATGTTTGTTTCATGAATAAATAATTAAAAATTATAAAATAAGACTAAGTAATTACAAATACATCTAGCTATTTCTGAGGTAAGTATAAATATTCTTCTATAGGTTGTGGAGATTAGGGCCGGAAAAATAATAATATTTGCTAATATAAGGATGTATTTTCAGAATTGCAACCTTAGCTTAGCCTGAATTTTTTTATACCTCACTAAATTAACTCTAATATGATAAAACTTTATATTCGTTTGAGATCATCAAAATTATAGTTCTGCATCGTTCTATCTAGCTAATTATATCCCTTATAAAGCGTATACAGAAGTACTTTATGAAAAAACTATTGTTATTACTACTGTTGTTTCCTGCAACTCTTTTGGCCCAAAGAAAACAAGGAAAACTTTTCATTGATTCACTTTTCCAGGAACTCCCTAAACAACGAACTGATACCGATAAAATAAACCTGTTAAACGAACTGTCATTTGCTTACGGATTTATAAATCCTAAAGAAGGCATTCACCAGGGGCATTTAGCTCAACATCTTGCTGAAAAAATTAAATGGAATAAAGGCCTTGGATTTGCCTTTTTTAATCTCGGGTACAATTATGTTATTAGTAGTAATGGCGATTCGGCATCGGTTTATTTTAACCTGGCATCAGAAATAAATAAAATTTTATTCAACAACTCGCTGAAAGCTAGATTATATTATGGCTATGGTCAAATATACCAGCTTAATTCCCAAAATACCCAGGCTTTGGATTTTTACCAAAAGGGGTTAAATCAACTCAGCAATCAACTTCCCGATAAAACCATGGAAGGCCTCTTTTTATTAGGTACGGGAACTGTATGGAATGTATTATCAAATCCCTTGAAAGCTTTGGAATTTTTACACAAAGGAGTAAAACTTGCAGAAGAAGTAAAAGATTATTACCTGATTGCAACAGCATATGGTGCTATTGGGAACGTGTATTTCTATTTTGATTCTAAGCAGGCAATTGAAAATTATCAGCGGGCATTGGAATATTACAAATTGATTGATAGCAAACAAAATATAGCAATAATATTATGCAATATTGGTTTGGTCGAAGCAAATTTATCAGAATATGACAAGGCGTTGGTTCACGATCTGGAGGCTCTTAAATTATATAGGGAAATCGGAGATCCTGCGCTCGAAGCCCAGTCGCTTGGAAATATTGGTTATGTATATGATAATATGGGAAATTATCCCAAAGCTTTGAAATATTATAAAGAAGCCTTGGTTATTGATAGAAGGAAAGGTGTAAAAATTCTGTTGATGGACGATCTCAACGGCCTCGGAAATATCTACAATAAAATGCAGGATAGTGACCTGGTTAAAATCGGTGAGGCCCCTTCCAATCGTCATAAAATGGCATTGAGTTATGCACTTGAAGATCTTGAAGTAGCCCGCGAAGCAGGGATGGCTGAAAAATTAAGCGATGCCTGGAAATTATTATATGAAATTTATGAGCGGGAACAAAATGTCCCAAAAGCATATGATGCTTATAAAAATTATATTGTATTCCGGGATAGCAATGTGAATAAAGCCAACAACCAGGAGTTAACCCGCAGGGACATGCAGTTTGGTTTTGATAAACAACAACTATCTGATAGTTTAAAGAATGAAGAAACAAAAAGGATTGCCCGGTTTAAATTACAAAAGCAGCGAACCTATACGTATGGCGCTTTTGCCGGTGTAGGAATGCTGGTATTGCTTTCCTTTTTCATTTTCAAAAACTATAACACGCAAAAGAAATCGAACAAAATGCTTGCGATCGAAAAAAATAAATCTGACAACCTGTTGCTCAATATTCTTCCGGCCGAAGTGGCAGAAGAATTAAAACATAAGGGTTATGCCGAAGCCAAACATTTTGACGACGTAACAGTATTGTTTTCCGACTTTGTAAACTTTACCGGGGCAGCTGAAAGAATGAGTCCGCAGGAATTGGTGACCGAGCTGGATAATTGCTTTACAGCTTTTGATGAAATTGTTGGTAAATACAATATTGAAAAAATAAAAACAATCGGAGATGCATACATGGCAGTTTGTGGGCTGCCTGCCGGTAATACGATGCATGCACAAAACATTATGATGGCTGCCCTTGAAATAAGAGATTTTATGAGACTCCGAAATAATGAACCAGGGACCAAATCGTTCAACATCCGCATAGGAATTCATTCAGGTTCGGTGGTAGCCGGTATTGTAGGAACAAAAAAGTTTGCTTACGATATCTGGGGCGATGCGGTAAATACAGCAGCACGTATGGAACAGAACAGCGAGAAAGGAATGATTAATATTTCAGAAAAAAGCTACGATCTGGTTAAAGATGAATTTAACTGTACTTACCGCGGAGAATTGGAGGCGAAAAATAAAGGAAAAATGAAAATGTATTTTATGGAAAGTAAAAAAGATATCTGGTCAGCTTAATTCTTTTGAAATATTTCTAATTACAATTTCTCATGTACAAGCTGTAACCGTTAAAGTTCACGATTTTGTTAACCTCACCCCTAACTTATACCTGATTATATTACATAAAAAAAGCCCAAATCACTGATTTACAGGACTTGAGCTTTAGTATCGAGGAGCAGACTTGAACTGCCGACCTTCGGGTTATGAATCCGATGCTCTAACCAGCTGAGCTACCTCGACGAGGGGTGCAAAAATAGTTATTATGCCTTTACCAAAAAAACATCTATAAAAAAAACCTGCCCAAAAGAGCAGGTTTTTCAAAAATAATTTCAAAATTAAAGAGGACACACTAAAAAACCATTGTCCATTCTGCCATCAACATAATTTTCATTGATCTTTGATGCAGCGTCATTGATTTGCTGTGGCGTGTATGTATTGAAGCAACCACCAAGGATTTTATTAGCAAGAGTCAGGAAATTTCTTACAGTCATGTTCGCAAATGTACCTGACCCAATTTTCATATCACCCAGTTTCACTGCTCCGGGTCCGAAGTTAGCATCAGCGTCGTCAAATCCTACACTTAAAGAAAGTGCTGTAATATGACCGATC
>JANNZE010000018.1:0-2204 GCA_031410455.1 Chitinophagaceae bacterium
GTATGGTGATCTGTTTCTACCGAATTTAAGGATTCTTAACATCCCAAAGATTATACTTTTATGTAATCTGATTGTCATAAAGTAAACACATGTTATGGCAATTCTATCAGATGACAGCCTTTTTCACGGTCTTTCCGGGAAGCATGGAAATGTAATATTTTATCAGCGTTATGGTAAAACGATAATAGGCCTTGCTCCTGCATATCAACATCAACCCACCATTAAGCAAATAAGCCGGCAAAAACTATTCGCCGATGCAGTAGCATATGCAAAAAACATACTATCAGATCCACAAATGAAAGCAACCTATAGCCAACTTGCCCATAAGTTAAAGAAGGTAAATGCTTACCAGGCAGCTATTGCGGAGTATCTGATGAAGAACAAAGGCCTTTAAATAACCAAGATGCGAGATATGGGTTGCGGGGGGATTGTTGGATACGAGATGCAGATGATAGAAGATAGATAAAAGATGCAGATGATAGATGATAGATAAGAGATAAGAGATAATAGATGATAAAATGATAGATGATAGATGATAGATAAGAGATGATAAATAAGAGATAAGAGATGTGGGGGACAACATTTATCAGCCTCAACTGTAAAGGATGCTGAATAAAAGTTTGTTATATGTTATTTCAGAAAAACATAGAATTACTTCACCAGAAATTGCTTTCAGAAAAAACACGGCACAGCAGCGAGCGTATTATTTTGTTCATTGCCATCTCCAGTTTTCTTATTCACCTTGTACTTATTTTACTGGCAGATTTTAAATTTATCCCTGTTACCACCGGATCATCGGATTTGTTACGCAACCCTATTTCCGCTATTTATACACCCTTTTCTTTTATTCTGGTGTATGAAGTGTATCTCCTGATATATTACCTGCCTACTTCCATTTCCATCTACATTACCAAACAATACGAAATTATTACACTGATCATCATCAGACGTTTGTTCAAAGATTTTTCTACCTTATCATTAACTTCCGACTGGTTCAGCATCAAATATGACCTTCAGTTTACTTTTGATTTAATTGCATCCATCCTGCTTTTCTTTCTCATTTATCTGTTCTACATCCAGAGCAAAAAAAAATACAGAACGGTCATCAGAAACCAACAACAAGCCAACAGTATGGCCAACTTCGTAAAAATTAAAAAGTTACTGGCAACATTCCTGGTTCCCATTCTCATTTTAATTGGAATCTATTCATTCATCAACTGGGTTAGCGTTGTATTTTATCCTGATACCAATAGTACCGTATCTTTTAAAAATATAAATAATATTTTCTTCGAACAGTTTTTTACAGTCTTAATTATCGCGGATGTTATTTTGTTGTTGTTCTCTTTTTTTCATACAGATGAGTTTCATAAAGTGATCAGAAATTCCGGTTTTATCATCTCCACTATCCTTATCAGATTGTCATTTTCTGTAACAGGAATTTTAAACACGATATTAATTGTTTCCGCCATATTGTTTGGCTTGCTCATTTTGATGATCCACAATAAATTTGAACAGGAAATGGCAGAGAAAAAAAAGAATTAGATGGGTGAATCCGTTATTGCAAAAAATAAATAAACGTAGCATAAACTCATTTTTCAAACAAGGTTAACCTGATCTTCATCGTTGCACTCAGTTAACAGTATGGTATCAAAGCTGCGACAAATAATAATTTGTCAGCCAATGTTAATATGTTAGTATTCTTTTATTTTACTGGACTCCAGCTGAAAATCTTTATTGAAATAAATTATTTATAAATAAAATATTTTTAAGTACACGTTTAAATTTGCAATTGTTGTGCAAAAGCAAACTCTGTACAAGATGTATCTCTTTACTTATAAAATTAAGAACGAAAGATGGGAGGATTTTTTTCCTTTGATGTGTAACTGGTATTGCCCTTGCGGTAAATCCGGCAATTGAATGCTGATGTTTCTGCCGGTTGAAAATAATTTTTCTCTGAATACATTTTGAAACAGTGTATTTGAAATGATCAGTTCCCAATTTTCATTATTGTGAGGAACGGAAATATTGAGTTTACCTTTTACAACAGGATTAGGGAAAATCAGGAAGTCAATGTTTGTTGCGATCAATTGTACAATTTCTGACAATTGTACTTGTCCCGAAATACTAATAGCTTTTATTCTGTAATAATACGCAGCGGAGGTTATGTTCCTGTCTGTATAAAAATACACATCCGTATTCTGCAT
>JANNZE010000019.1:0-2429 GCA_031410455.1 Chitinophagaceae bacterium
CAGGTCACGTAAAAAAGATAAGTGAAGAAGACAGTGATGTTTATTTTAATTCACGTCCTCAAATGAGTAAAATAGGAGCATGGGCTTCACCGCAAAGTACGGTAATAGCAGACCGTTCAGTTATCGAACATCAGTTTGAAACTTTATCAGAAAAATTCGGGGAACATCCTGTAGGCAGACCTCCGCACTGGGGCGGATATGTTGTTGTACCAACAGTTATTGAATTCTGGCAGGGAAGGCCCAGCAGGTTACACGATCGTATCCTGTACACAAAACAAAATGAAAACTGGAAAATAGAAAGGCTGGCACCATAAAAAAAGCCGGAAATTCCGGCCTTGATTATTTTGATTTTTTAGGAGCAGCTTTTTTTGCAACTGCTGTTTTCGTTTTAGCTGGTCTTGATTTACCAAAGCTGCCTGCGAAAATTTTTCCTTTTTTTGTTTTAATATCACCGCGTCCCATGTAAAAAATTTTATGTTATAAAAGTACTATAAAAAAGCAAGACACAGAGGTCTTGCTTTCATTAAGATAAAAACGTATTACATTTTAGCAGATAATTCTTTACCGGCTTTGAATTTCGCTACTTTTTTAGCCTTTATTTTGATAACTGCGCCAGTTTGCGGATTACGTCCGTTACGTGCAGCTCTTTTAGAAACGCTGAAAGTACCGAAGCCAACTAAGGTTACTTTGTTACCACTTTTCAATGTTTTGGTTACTGCTTCGATAAAAGAATCTAAAGTTGCATTAGCCTGGGTTTTTGTAATGCCTGCATCTTCCGAAATTTTCGCAATTAATTCTGCTTTGTTCATAAAAGGTTTTTTGTTTAGTTTTTTGGTGCGGCAAATATAGAAGGTTTTACCACGTAATAAAAAATTGCATAACTATTTTTAAAAATAAATTTCCCCGAAACCCTTATTCCATCAGCATTTGAGCGTTGTTGCACTTTTCCGGGAAAAATATTTAAGCATCCTGATTCGTGAAAAGCCTTTGTGGTAGCGGGTTTGCGGCCATATTTACTGAAAGTGTTCACTGGCAAGGGTTTCAGGGCGGTGAATGGTCTTACATTTTATTAAAGTAATTCCATTACTGTGCGGAAAGCAATGAATATATCGCCCCATTTCGCAAAACTTTTATCACGCATTACACCGGCAAATTTTTCGATATATTGATTATATAAACCTTTACTCTCTGCCGTATACTGTATAGTATAGGTCGGTCCTTCTGAATCATCCGTCTCCAGTAATTTAAGAACACGTGCATCTGTGAAGCAATTGGTTTGCAGTACTTCAGGGATGTGTTCGTCATTCAGCCAGGTGAGCCATTCTGAACCTATGGAGTGATGCAACTTTATAGTAACATTATATATGATCATGATCAGATTTTTATTTCAGCATAAACAGGACAATGATCACTGTGTTTTACTTCAGGAAAAATATTTACGTCCACAATTTTCTCTTTTAAATTTTCTGTAACGCTGATATAATCAATGCGCCAGCCTTTATTTTCCAGTCGTGTGGATGGGCGCATCACCGACCACCAGCTGTAATGATGTGATTCCTGGTTCAGGTGCCGGAAACTGTCAACAAAACCATTCTCCAGGAACTTATCGAACCATGCTCTTTCTTCCGGGAGAAATCCTGTTGTTTTTTTATTGCCCGCAGGATTGTGTATGTCAATTGGCTTGTGTGCAATGTTGTAATCGCCACATACAATTATTTTCTTTCTTTTGTTTTTTAACTGGTTGAGGTGATCTAAAAATTCATCCAACCAGATGTATTTATAATGCTGCCTGTGATCGCCACTGGTGCCCGAAGGAAAATAGGCACTGATGATGGTCACATCTTTATAATCTACCTGTATCACTCTTCCTTCCAGGTCACTTTGTTCTATGTTACAGCCATGGATCACATTCTTAAACTGCACTTTGGTGAGAATGGCCACACCACTGTATCCTTTTTTTTCTGCACAGAACCAGTGACTGTCGTAGCCGGCCGCTTTGATGGCATCCATATCAATATCATCCTGGTGGGCTTTAACTTCCTGCAGGCAGATAATATCAGCCGGGTCTGTTTTCAACCATTCTAAAAATCCTTTTTTGATTGCGGCCCTGATGCCATTTACGTTGTATGAAATGATGCGCATGAATAAAATCTTATATTGTAAAAATAAACGAAGCAAATGGAAAATAATCTTCCTGCAGAAAACAGTCAGCCTGAAAAGGAAAGCTCTATATTTTCAGGAGAAGAATTCACAGCACCTGCCGATTATAAAAGTATCAGGAATGCACGCAATGCCATGTACTTTGCTGCAGGCGCTCTTGTGGTGAATATGATCATCATGTACATTACCAACCAGGAAATGGAAATGGTTTGGGTAGATCTGATGGTGTGGGGTTTATTCGTTGCCGGTTTTATTTTGCTGGGTGTATG
>JANNZE010000020.1:0-7494 GCA_031410455.1 Chitinophagaceae bacterium
TATTTATATGGAAGTATGGATAGCTAATGTTGATGGAAGTGATGTTTGGTAGGTAACTTTTTTAGCATAGGCAAATTGGGTATCTAATTTTTTATCAGGTGGTAAACAGTTTATTTTTTGCAGTAATCATGAATATAAAAGAGGTTTTCCGTTTAATATGTACCTGGTGAAACAGGACGGGACTGGTATGGAAAAAATATCACGCGATAAAGGATTTGATGCGTTTCCTATGTTCAGTTACGATGGAAAAAAAATTGTGTTCTGCAGTAACCGAAACAATGGTGGTACAAGAGATACAAATATTTTTATTGCAGAGTGGAAATGAAATTATTTTAAATTTTATATTTTAAATTTTGAATGAAAATGCAAGTGCGTTCTGTTATTTTTTCTTTTCTTTCCTTATATGACTTCTATTCTTCATTTAAAATTCATAATTCATAATTTCTAATAACCTTACAGTTCAATCACCTCACAATCCCTCATATCTTTTCCGTCAACTACAAAGCGGATAAGCGTTCGTACTTTATGCCATCCCTGTTTGCCGGCAGCACCGGGGTTCATGTGCAGGCATTGCAGTTTCTCGTCGTACATGATTTTAAGAATATGGGAATGACCGGAAATAAATAAGCGGGATTTGTTTTTCAGGATCTCATCCTTAACACCGGGTGCATATCTTCCCGGATAACCACCGATGTGTTTCATGCAGACATTTACCTCTTCACATTGAAAGTGTAAAATTTCAGGATAGTGGGCCCTGATATCCTGACCGTCGATATTTCCAAAAACGCCCCTGGTAGGTTTTACCTGTCTGAGTTGTTCCGCCAGTTTATCATTGCCAAAATCACCGGCATGCCATATTTCATCACAATTTTCAGCGTATTTTAAAATGGACTCATCCAGGTAATTATGTGTATCAGAAAGTAATATGATTTTCGTCAATGTCTGATTGCTTTTTTAAGATTTAATTCGTGCGTAAATGTCAGTAAATTTGTACAAGCAGAGTAAAATTTAATTATGCCACATTATCAACAAGCAGGAAAGATCCCACACAAGCGCCATACACAGTTTCGAAATGCAGATGGCAAGTTGTATTCTGAACAATTATTTTCTACGGAAGGATTCTCCAACGATTATTCTTTATTATATCACATACATCCGCCTACGTTTATTGTAAAATGCGAAGAACCGGTGGATGTACGTCCGAAAATTGCAGAAGAGAAAATGCTGAAGCACCGCAGTTTTGAAGGGTTCAACATCAAACCGGAAAAAGATTTTCTTGACAGCAGAAAAGCGGTATTGGTAAATAATGATTGTCATATTGTTCTGGCATCTCCTGAAAAAGGAACGCAGGATTATTTTTATAAAAATGCAGATGCGGATGAAATGATCTTTATCCATGAAGGAAGCGGTATCATGACGTCGGTGTACGGTGAGCTCCCTTTCAGTTATGGAGATTATATTGTTATACCCCGCGGATGTATTTACCAGATCAGATTTGAAACGGAGAAGAACCGTTTATTTATAGTGGAATCGTTTTCGCCACTCAGGTATCCTAAAAAATATATGAGCAAATATGGCCAGCTGATGGAGCATTCGCCCTATTGTGAAAGAGATATTCGTGTTCCTCAGAATGTAAAGGCTTTTGATGAAACAGGAGATTTTGTGATCAAAACAAAAAAGAAAGGATGGATGTATAATATTCATTACGGAACACATCCTTTTGATGTGGTGGGATGGGATGGATGCTGTTATCCTTATATCTTCAGTATTCACGATTTTGAGCCGATTACAGGTCGTGTACACCAGCCACCACCGGTACACCAGACGTTTGAGGCGGAAGCATTTGTAGTATGTTCATTTGTGCCAAGGTTATACGATTATCATCCCGATTCAATCCCGGCACCTTATAATCACAGTAACATCGACAGTGATGAATTGCTGTATTATGTGGATGGTGATTTCATGAGCCGAAAACATGTTACGCGTGGGATGATCACTTTACATCCTGCAGGAATTCCGCATGGTCCTCATCCCGGTACGGTTGAAAAAAGTATTGGTGCAAAAGAAACCAAAGAGCTCGCCGTGATGGTGGATACGTTTCGTCCGCTGCAATTGACACAAACCGCTATTGATATTGAAAATGAGAACTATGTTATGAGCTGGGCGGAATAAAGCCTTTTTTGTTTTGCCAAAAATTGGATAAATTGTCTATCTAAAAAAAGATGTATGATAAAGTTCAATGAAATTAAGGTTGGTGATTACCTCATTGCAGATAATGACGGAGACAGGGTTTTGGGTGAAGTAGTGGATCTGAACGGAAATGAAAAACAGGTGTGTGTAGATAATGGCGTTCAGCAATTCTGGTTTGAAACTGATCAGCTGAGTGCCATACCAATGGATAATGAACAACTGTTGCGTTTAAAATTTTCACGTCATATCAATGACGACGGAACGGTGAAATATTCAAAAGGGGCATTTCGTTTACTGATTCCTAAAGAAGGAGATTTCAGCAGGATGGAGATATGGTACAGGGATGAGACCAGGCACGTCGCACACTCTATAAATGTGCACAATTTTCAGAATCATTATCACGATATGACGAAAGTGCATCTGAACGATGAAGCATTTGAGTAATTGCCGGAGGTTGATGCCGGATGAAGGGATAAAAAAGAGGCTACCGTAAAAAGTAGCCTCTTTTATTATGTTGGATATGCTTTTGATTATTCTGAATCAGCAGCTTTATCTTCAGCAGCTTTGTCTTCAGCAGGCGCTTCGCCTGAAGCAGCATCGTTATCCATTTTAGCTTTCAGTCCGGCAAGAACTCCCAAATCACCCAGCGTTGATTTTTCAACTTTGCTCTGGATAGTCTTAACGGCTTTCTTAGTGCTTTCCTGTTCTGCTCTTTTCTCTTTCATCTGGATCTGCTTCTCTTCTTCTTTTTCCTGCTCCCATAAGCGTGTATGGCTTAATAAGATGCGTTTATCATTGCGATCGAATTCGATGACCATGAATTGTGCGATTTCATCTGCAGCAATCATTTTTTCGTCTTCTTTCATTAAATGACGGGTAGGAGCGTATCCTTCCAGACCATAAGGCAATTGTACAACTGCACCTTTATCGTCTTTTTTGATAACTGTTCCTTCGTGGATACTTCCTTCTGAGAATACAGTTTCCAGTGAATTCCATGGATCTTCTTCAATTTGCTTATGACCCAGTTGCAGTTTCCTGTTTTCTTTGTCGATATTCAAAATGATCACATCGATTTCGTTTCCAACTTTTGTATATTCATTAGGGTTGTTGAAACGCTTTAACCAGCTTAAGTCGCTGATGTGGATCATTCCACCAATGCCTGTTGATAATTCAACGAATACACCATAAGGCGTGATGTTCTTCACAGTTCCTTTATGACGGCTGTTCTCAGGGAACCTGTTTTCGATAGTGCTCCATGGATCTTCTGTCATTTGTTTGATAGAAAGACTCATTTTGCGGGTATCCTTATCCAGTGTTACCACTTTAGCTTCGTACTCATCTCCTAATTTGAAGAATTCTTTAGCATTGATAGGCGTGTTGGCCCAAGTGATCTCACTTACGTGAACCAGGCCTTCAACACCAGGCATAATTTCGAGGAAAGCACCGTAATCTTCGATGTTCACTACTTTACCTTTTACAATTTCACCTTCTTTCAGGCTTTCTGCCAAAGTATCCCAAGGATGAGGAGTCAATTGTTTTAAACCAAGGCTGATACGTTTTTTATCATCATCAAAATCCAATACCACAACGTTCAGTTTCTGATCTAATTTCAATACTTCAGAAGGATGGTTGATACGTCCCCATGAAATATCTGTGATGTATAATAAACCATCTAAACCACCCAGATCCAGGAATGCTCCGAAGTCTGTGATGTTTTTGATCGTTCCTTCCAGAACCTGGCCTTTTTCCAATTTACCGATGATCTCTGCTCTTTGCGCTTCGATATCGCTTTCAATAAGTGCTTTATGAGAAACGACAGCATTCTTAATGGCTTCGTTAATTTTAACCACTTTAAATTCCATTGTTTTACCTACGAACTGATCGTAATCGGTAACAGGTTTAACGTCGATCTGGCTACCCGGTAAGAATGTTTCCATTCCGAATACGTCAACGATCAAACCACCTTTGGTTTTGCTGGTAACCAAACCGGTAACAATTTCACCTGTTTTATTTACCTCTACAATTCTTTCCCATGCACGTGTGATACGGGCAGATTTACGGCTCAGATTCAGATTACCCTCACGGTCTTCTTTTTCTACAACCATTACTTCTACAATATCACCCACTTTAACGCCACCCGGAATATCACGGAATTCGTTCAGGGAGATCAAACCATCACTTTTAAATCCGATGTTAACCACCGCATCCGTTTTGGTTAATGATTCAACAGTTGCCTGGATCATTTCGCCATCATTGATCTGTTTGAAAGTGTTGTCGTACACCTTGTCATATTTTGCTTTTTCATCAGCAGAATACATGGTTACGTTTCTTTTGTCTCTGCTCCAGTCAAAATCATCGTGAGCAGTTTCTTTAATCGGTTCAGCAACTTCTTTAACAGGTTCTGCTGCAGGAGCCGGAGCTTCAGCGGCTGGTGCCTCTTCCATAGTTGCAACAGGTTCGTTTGGTGTCGCAGTAGCTTCTTCAGCCTGAGCTGAAATAGGCTCCTGTTCGTCTGCGTTTAGTTGTTTGTTAATATTAAAAGACATAAAAATTACCCGCTTTTTTTATACGGGTTGCAAAGGTATCAAAAGATCATGTAAAAAGCCAGTTTTAAGGTAATGAATTTGGACGGCAGATATTTAATTCCACTTTACCAATATTCCGGCAAAAAAAATGGCCATCACATAAGCGATGGCCATTTTCTCAAAAGAAGAGGATTTAGAAAATAACTACTCTTCCGGTAGCTATTCTTCTTCCGAAATTATCTGAAAGTTCTACCATGTAAATTCCTTTACCATAGCGTCTCATATCCACATCCATTCTTGTATATGGAGTATTGATCGCATATGATTTGGCATATACTCTAGCACCTTTAGCATCATAAATGTTAAGCATGCGAGGTAAAACATTACCATTTATGCTGGTATATCTAACCTGGAACTGACCTGTGTTAGGACTAGGATAGATGAATACGATATTGCTTGTACTGTCTGATATGGTAACAACATTAGAAGTACCACCGCAGGTGTTTACGTCTTCTACTTCAACATAATAATCACCTAAATGATCAATGTCTACTACAAGTGTACTTCCGGTAGCATTAGGAACAACTTGTCCATTCTGATACCAGGTATATGTAGCACCCGGGTTTGGAGAAACCGCTGCACTTAACGTAGTAGTTAAATTCGGCAACAACTTCGTATAAGGATTAGCCCTTAGCTGTACATCTGGTAATGGGTTGATGGTTAACACACTTGCATTGGAAGTAACTGAGTTACAAGGGTTAGATGCGATCACACGGTATCTGAAACCATCTTCAGCATCTGTAGCTCCGCTGATGGTTAATGTTCCTGTAGTTGCATCACTGTACAATCCACCATTGCTGATGTTAGTCCATGTAGCACCACCGTCAGTACTAACCTGCCATGCATAACTTACGTTATTACCGTTTGCTACATCAGCAGTTAATGTGGTAACACCATTTAAACAAGATCCGAAAGAGGCTGGTAAGCTAACTCCGGTAAGTGCAGAAGCAACATTAATTGGAATGGTCAATGGAGCAGAAGGGCTACATATTGTATTTGAAACCACTAATTGGTAATCGGTGGAAACAGTTGGAGCAGCATATACAGTTGAAATTGGAGTTCCTGTGTAAGGGATTGTTCCGGCTGCATCTGTAAATAAACCGGTTGTTGGCGTAAATACGCCGGTTCCAGGAGCAGCATACGTAATATCAAGGCACCATGTGGTCAGTCTTCCAACATCACCACCTGCACCGTCATACATAGCTAACGTCCAGTTTCCGGTTGGAGAAGGATACAATGCATTCCATGTAGTAGTAGTTGGAGCATATCCGGTTGGTCCGCCCGGATCAACCGGTGTTCCGTTCAGCGCATCCGCTCTGAAGGTGTTGGTGTAAGGATTAGTTCCTGTTCTCAATGCATTGATACCTGCAGAACTGATTATTGTATTTGTAAATCCTGTTGTAGCACCTGCACCACCTGTATTAGTTAGGAAGTAATCCAAATTCAGGATTTGTCCGTTTGGAGCTTTAAGTGCCATAACCATATCGCCAGCCCATGTATGGGTCATTGAAAAACGAACTGCAATGGATCTGATAACTGCACCTGCAGGAATATTCACTGGTATAGTGCTCACAGCACCTGAAACTAAGTTATCAGGAATAGTAACTGAAATAGTTCCTGAGCAGAAATTACTGGTAGTAGCCGGGCCACCCTGGTTGGTTACCTGGATTTGTACCGGAGTTCCGCCAGGGCAATATGCGCCTGAAGTTGGGTTAGCAGTGGCAACCAGCGGACCTACTGTTAATGTAGCTACATTACTGGAATCAGCCGCTTTACATGCACCAGCATATAAAACCCTGAATTGTCTGCCATTGAATGTTCCCGGAATATTTGATAATGATAAAGTATTGGTGGTAGCTCCTGCATATGGTGCAACGTTGGTTACGTTCACCCAGGGAGTGGTAGCTGAAGCTCTTGTTTGCCATTGGTAAGTTACCAATGAACCTGTTGTTGCTACAGTGAAAGTAGTTCCATCATTACAGCCAACTGTTTTGCTGGTTGGTTGCGTAGTGATGGCTGCCGCAACACAAGGAACGATTCTTACACTGTAATCTTCTGTTTCCCCATAAGTATAGCCTGAACATGCATCAGCACCCTGAAGCGCCGTTGCAAATCTTACCCTTACTCTCATTCTGGTAACACCAGGAGTTGCAAAAGCAGGTACGTTTAAATTGTTGGAGATGGTAACTCCATTACCAGAACCCAAAGCCTGGTATTCGCTGGCTTCAAAAGTTCCGTTAACGTTATAATCAACCCATACACCCACATTTTCTGTTCCACCCGGACCTACTCTTACAGTCATTGGATGTGAACCGCCTGCAACCAGATTGGCTGTGGCAACGGTTGTGGTGTAGTTGGTATAACCTGCAGTTCCGCAGGTAGAGTTATTGTTTAATGTACTAACTGTAACATTTAATATAACATCATTTAAATTACAGTTGGTAGAAGGAGGCGTGCAATAACATTGTGTTGCAGCTGCCTGGGTAACCAATACAGGAGTAGTGGTTCCTGAGTTACCGGAACATGTTACCACTAACTGATAGGCAGTTGTTCCTGTCATAGCTGTGGCGTACGTAGGATTGATCGCTCCCGGAATGTCTGTAAACGTTCCAGTTACAGATGAAGCACTCTGCCATTGGTAGGTAACACCTGTTCCTGCAGTTGCGTTCTGTGCGCTTAAAGTATAATTTATACCAGGACAAACGGTCGTACTCGTTGA
>JANNZE010000021.1:0-6926 GCA_031410455.1 Chitinophagaceae bacterium
TTATACAGCATATAATATTTTCCATCAGCGGCTCTGTAAAATGTAGAATCATTGTCTACACCCGGCTTTACACTTTCAAAAATTTTATAGGTAATCGCGTTTCTTACAATGGAGTTCGGCAATACACGCAGGTGGAAAGTATCATCAGGAGTACCTCCCTGTGTTTTGTAGGTCCAGTTAGAATAGCTGGTCTGCGGCAGATAATCCAGGTTGGGTGCTCCCGGTGCAACGGTTATACTGAATGTACAATCTGATGAACCTGTACTGGCGGTGAGATTGGAAACACCACTCGCAACAGGAACACCGGAGCCTATCAAAATTATTGGCTGAACACCGGTGGCGGTAAAGGTTCCTGTTTTACTGAATGACATTCCGTTTACAACAGATGTTGATATATTATACGTTCCGATGGTGGTAACATCTACATTGATCACTACATTATTGGTGGGTGTGAGTGCTATACCTGCTGTATACGTTCCGTTTGATACGGCTCCATTACAAACACCTGCGGTAGATTGTAAAGTATAAACTGCCGTAGAACCTGAACCTGCGGGCAACACAGTTAATGTAAAAGTACAGGAGCCTGAAGTGGTGGAAGCATTCAGATTATTGGCCCCCACAGTATTGGGTGTTCCGGTTCCGGTGAGTGTTACGGATTGCAATCCAAGCGTGTTGAAAACACCTTCTTTTATAAATGCCATTCCATTGGTGGATGGAACTATAACCTGGTAAGTTCCCATAACAGTTACGTTCACATTCATCTGCACGGTATTGGCACCGTTTAAAGGAACACCTAACTGGTAAGATCCCTGTGATGTAAATCCGGTACATCCCCCCGGTGCACCTCCCAGTGTAAAAACTGCAACCGTTGTATTAAGCGGAATCACACTTACGGTAATATCACAAAAGCTTGTTCCATAATTGATCCGGAAAGTATCAAGACCGGCAGCAACCGGTCGTCCCTGGCCATAGATCCTCAATGTATTCAATCCAAGATTAACGATGGTTCCTTCACCTTTAAAAGAATATCCATTCACTGTATCAGAGAGGATCAGGTAATGTCCTTTGGTTGTTGCATTTACCTGCACCTCAATAAAATTATTCTCACGCAGGGAGGAATCAGCACGATAGATGCCATTCACCAGCCCGGGCAGGCAATTTCCGGAGATATCCGCTTTTAAAGAACCGGCAGAATCGGATCCGTTATTAAATTCCAGTTCTTTCTGGCAGGAAATAAAAAACAGGCATATGCCTGTAATAAGTAAAGTTTGAAAAATTTTCATCAGCAATTATTAATGCCTATAAAGTTAACTAAGATATTTGTGAATCGTCATCTGATCTTGCTCCTGTGGTGACTGTTGTATGTACATCATCCTTTTTATGTGAAAAATACTTTTTCTGAAAAACAAGGATACACAGAACACCCGTGGTAATGGCTGCATCTGCAATATTGAATATTGGGCGGAAAAATTCAAAATCTTCACCACCCCAGAAAGGAAACCAGGTTGGAAATTGTCCTTTTATAACCGGGAAGTACAGCATATCCACTACATTGCCGTGCAGAAAGGATGCATATCCATGAGAACCTAAAGTAGCAAGACCGCTGTAGCCAAGATAATCATTGATAGTTGGGTCAAAAACCATCCCTTTGTCGAAAATCATCCCATAAAAGCAGGAGTCGATCAGGTTGCCGATGGCACCGGCATATATGAGTGACGCACAAATAATAAATCCTTTCGGGTATTTCATTTTAATGATACGGCCCAGGTACCAGGTTCCAAAAACAACGGCCACCATCCTGAAAACCGTTAATAATAATTTACCCCAGTCACCACCGAATTTCATACCGTATGCCATTCCCGGATTTTCAACAAAATATAAGTTGAACCATGTTCCTCCTACTGCATGGGAAGTATTAAGCGGATAATTTAATTTGATATAAAATTTCAATGCCTGATCTGCCAATAAAACCAATACTACAATGATCACCAAATGCCATCTTTTCATCCTCTGAATTTAGGGGCAAAGATAAGGTTTGAAATGAAGCCGGAATAGTGGGAGCTATTCTTCAAAATAAACCCGTTTCACTCTCTGGGAAACACCCGTAAGCATTTCATATGCGATTGTGCCTGCAGCCTCAGCCACTTCTGAAATAGACAATTGATCTCCAAATACGATCACGGTATCTCCTTCTTCTGCTTCTATTCCTGTGATGTTGAGCATCGTCATATCCATGCATACATTTCCGATAACAGGAGCCCTTTTCCCATTCACCAGCATAGTTCCATGACCATTACTCAATGCCCGCGGATAACCATCTGCATAACCTACACGAACAGTGGCAATGGTAACAGGTGTATCCACGATCGTTTTACGGCTGTAACCTACACTTTCACCCGGTGCTATATGTTTGATTTGTGAAATGGTGGTCCTTAACGTACTTACATTCATAATTCTTTTCTGAATGTACCGGTCAGCGTCCACACCATACAAACCGATACCCAATCGGATCATTTCAAATTGCAATTCCGGGTGACGATGGATGGCCGAAGAATTTCCGATATGTCTTATAAAATCATAACCGGTTACCTGCCGGATCTGTGCTGCCATTTTTATAAAATTCGCAGATTGTTCTTTTGTAAATGCATCGTGTTCCTGGTCGCCACTTGCAGCCAGGTGAGAAAAGGCTGATTTGATAACGAGTTCCGGAGATGCTGACAACAGTTTACAAAGTGCATCCATATCAGCTGATTCAAAACCCAGCCTGTGCATGCCGGTATCCAGTTTTATATGTACCGGATATTTTTCAATTTTCTGTATTCTCAAAAACTGTAAAAACTTTGCTGTGATGGCGAAAGAATACAATTCGGGTTCCAGCGAATATTTTATGAGATTATCGAAACCTGCCGCTTCGGTATTCATCACCATGACAGGAAGATTAACACCGGCTTTTCTTAACTGAACACCTTCATCGGCATAGGCAACAGCCAGGTAATTTACGCCAGAATGTTGTAAAATATTGGCGATCTCAAAAGAACCGCTGCCATAACTGAATGCCTTTACCATAGCCATGATCTTAACAACAGGCTGCAACAGGCTACGATAAAACGTGAGGTTATGCCGCAGTGCTGCAAGATTGATCTCCATCACCGTCTCATGCGTTTTTTCTTCCAGCGCATAACTGATCTTTTCGAATTCGAATTTCCGGGCTCCTTTTAAAAGTATGGTCTCATTTTTAAAAAAGAGATCAGATATCCTTGGAATAAGTTTTTCCGTAGAAGAAAAAAACTGTGAAGGAATACTGCTGAACAAATAACTGTAAGCCGAAATTTCAGGCCCTACACCTATCAGTTTGGAGATCTTTTTTTCTTTTAAAAGATGAGCGATGTCCCCGTACAATTCTCCGGGTTGTCTTCCGGATTCGAGGATATCACTGATGATAACCGTTTTATCAGGATGTTGTTGCTGCTGTTGTAAAAAATCCAGTGCAAACATCAGCGATGTAATATCTGCGCTGTAACTGTCGTTGATGATAGAGCAATTGTTAATACCGTGCTTCAGTTGCAAACGCATTTCCAGCGGTTTCAGTGAATGCATTCTTTCTTCAATACTGGCATCACTTATTTTTAACAATAACAGGATACACCAGCAATGAATGATATTTTCAATAGAAGCGGCATCTGTGAAAGGAACGCTGATACGGATTCCACGGCCTTCAAAAATTGCTTCAATGATCGTGTGATCCTCTTCTTTATTTTCAGCTGTTATTTGCAACCATGCATTTTTTTTCCTGCTCCAACTGGCCGTAAAAAAAGGATGTTCTTTTTTCAATTGTAAAAATGCACCTGCTATCAGCTCATCATCTGCATGATACACAACCGTTTCACAATTTTTGAAAAGCTGTATTTTTTCTGATAATTTATGTTCAATGCTTTCAAAACCTGCACTGTGCGCTTCACCTAAATTGGTAAAGATTCCTATGTTCGGCTGAATGATATGCTCCAGTATTTTCATTTCACCCGGCAGGGAAATACCTGCTTCAAAAATACCCAGTTCATGCCGGTCGTTCATTTGCCACACACTTAACGGAACACCAACCTGGGAATTATAACTTTTCGGGCTTCTCACTATTTCAAAATCATCTGCCAGTAAATGAAACAACCATTCTTTGATGATCGTTTTACCATTACTTCCGGAAATACCAATAACCGGATAATGGAACAAGGAACGATGATGCGTGGCAATGTGCTGTAAAGCCGTGAGCACATTTTCTACGCGTATAAAATTGCCTTCCCCAAAAGCAGATATCTGCTCCTGTGAAAATTTTGTGTCAACAATAAAACACCTGACGCCTTTGTTATATAATTCTTCAATAAATACAGTTGCATTCCGGTAAGCGCTGCTGATGGCAAAGAAAAGTGTTTTATCTGCAATCAATAATTTGCGGCTGTCGGTCAGTAACAATTCAATGGCATTATCCTGCACCAATTGCACGGGCGTTGAATGCAGTATGGATGCAATTTCAGAAAAGCGGTAGTTGGCCATTGCTGTTTTAAAGGATTATTCTTTTGTTATTTCCATAGTTTCTGCTGCGGACTCATTACCATTAAAGATCGAATATAAAATTGATCCTCCGATACAAACTACAATTACCATCAGGGAAGCCCAGACCGGAATATGCACCCACTTTTCCACTAGCATTTTAGCACCTATAAATAACAGTACAATGGCAATGCCCTGCTGGAGATAATCAAATTTATTAGCCGCACCCTGTAATAAAAAGAAAAGGCTTCTCAAACCAAGTACCGCAAAAATATTGGAAGAATAGATCAGCAATTTTAACGAGGGATCTGGTATGATCGAAAATACCGCAGGTATGGAATCTATGGCAAAAACAATATCGATCAGGCCAAGCATCACCACTACCATTGCAAGATTTGTAAAGTAAATTTTGTGATCGATCTTCATGATGAATTTTCCGTTGGGTTCCAAATTGGTGGTACGCATCAACTTTCGCAATATTTTATATGCCCAGTTTTTTGCCGGGTTAAATTCTACATTATCATCCACCCTGAACATGTGAATACCGGTGTATACCAGAAAAATTCCAAACACATACATGATCCAGCTGAATCGTGCCACGAGTTCACTTCCGATTGTTATGAAAACGATCCGGAACAGTATGGCCATTAAAATACCGAGCAACAAAACCCGGGAATAATTCTGTGGTTTTACTTTGAAATAAGAGAAGATGATGATGAAAACAAAAATATTATCGATCGATAAAGACCATTCCAGCAAGTAAGCCGATATATATTGAATTGCTTGTTGTTTCCCGTTTTCATACCAGATAAATCCGCAAAATGCAAAAGATAAGATCACCCAGAAGGCAGTTTGAACAGAGGCTTTCTGCCAGCTGATGACCTCATTTTTTTTGGATAATAAACCAAGGTCAATCACCAGCGCAATGGCAATAACGCCTGAGAAAACCAGATAGATCAGTTGTGTAGTATTCATCTTTTAAATTATCTGCTGTATTTTTTTCTACGAAGTACCTGAAATAAAAAACCAAATATCAACATTACCGCCACCGGCAGAACGATATTGATCATTTGCCAGTATAACCTGTTGTCATTTACTTTTTTAGCGTCCAACAATCTTACCACATAGTCTTTATTCTTTGCCTCATTCAATCCGCTTTCATTGCTGAGATATTCCAGGCAGTTAATAAAAAATTGTTTGTTGGCAAAAGGAAATTCTCTTTGAGAACCAAAAGTAAAGGGGTTCATACCCATCGGCATCGGCTGGTTCTTCATTACTGAATTTAAAACAATATCACCGTCGGCAGCTACAATAATTTTAGAAGATTCTCCTGTGGCCAGAAAAGACAATTGTGCAGCTTTGAGGCTGTCATTCATGGATTGTGTTAAGCGATTGGCATATAAAGAAGTAAATGATCCTTCCAGCAAAACTGCAACAGGAATATGTTGTTTATTGAATTTAGCATCTTCGGGTGCATTCACATTTTCTCTCCCGCTGATGAGTGCCGGAGTCTGAATCTTTCTTGCGTTAGCGGATGAAGTAAGCAGGATCGTTTTTTTGATATTCTCTGCTTCCACCGTATCTATGGAGTTCACAAATCTGCCCGCAACAAAACCAAGGTTTTTTGTGATCGCATTATTTCCTGCTGCTTCCAGTACCGGAAAATAATTCCATGGCAATAATTCAAACTGGCCATTGCCATTTACATCAAACGGCAGATAATCACATTGCAGATCCATCACCAGGTCTGGATTCACCCTTGCACCATATTTGAATAAAAGATCATTCAGTTGCAATTCCCTGTCGAAAGCAACCACTTCGTTCTTCACCTGGAGACTATCCATTTCTGCATTCAGCCTGTCCATGAACAACAACAATTTACCACCTCTCATTACAAACTGATCCAATTTCAATTTCTGTATGTCTGTGAAAGTGTATGCCGGTTTTACAATCACCATCGTGTTGATCACTGCCGGTACGGAAGGTTGCGCTGCCAGGTTGAATGTTACAAGGTTATAATCCGGTTTTAAAACATTTTCAACCATATCATATACCGAGACATCCATCGGTTCACCATTGCCTGTTGCAAATGCAATCAAAGGTTTGCTGGTTCTGCTGAGTTTATAAATCGCATCTGCAAAACGATATTCCAGCATCGCTTCTGCACTGTTCAATTCCTGGAAATTGATCATTGGTGTTTTGCCCTGGTATAAACTCACCGGTATGGTAGCATCATTGTAATGAACAAGTGCAAAAGGATATACGAGTTGTTGCTGCTGGCCTTCTTTTAACTGTGAAGTAAGATTGATAGGATACATTCCCATCCCCGATAAACTATCACCATAAGTTGTTTCTGTTCCCGGCATGTTTTCATCAGGTGAAAT
>JANNZE010000022.1:0-3024 GCA_031410455.1 Chitinophagaceae bacterium
TAAAGTATGCTTACCTGTGTTTCGATGATACAAAAGCAGATCTGAATAAAATTGTATTCAATACGGAAGCACATCCTTTTAATATAAAAAGAAGATGACCACAAAAGATTTTCAAAAAGTTCATTTTATAGGAGTGGCCGGAACTGGTATGAGTGCCATCGCACAATATCTTGCTGGCATTGGTAAAACAGTAACCGGCAGTGATCGTTATTTTGTAGATGGAAAATTGAATGATACCGGTGAAAGGCTGGTGGCTTGCGGTATACGTTGTTTTGCACAGGATGGCAGCGGCATATTACCGGATGTGAACCTGGTAGTGGTGTCTACTGCAATAGAAGATACCGTTCCTGAAGTACAGAAGGCAAAGGCATTGAACATCCCGATAGTTAAAAGAAGCAATTTGCTTAATATCATTGCCGGCGACAGAAAAACAATTGCCATTGGAGGAACTTCAGGAAAAAGTACTACCAGTGCAATGTTATATGATATCATGAACAGGGCAGGATATGCACCCGGTATCATCAGCGGCGCAGGACTGGTAAGCCTGATCAAAGAAAATAAGATCGGAAATGCAGCAGTTGGAAATGGTGAATGGCTGATCATAGAAGCGGATGAAAGCGATGGCTCCATAGTTGAATACCATCCGCAGATAGGAGTAGTGCTGAATATTGACAAAGATCACCAGGAGATAGGAGAACTGGAAAATATATTCAACATCTTCAAAAAAAATACAAAAGAACTTTTTGTAGTAAATGATGATAATTTGTACACGAAGAAATTATCATCCGGTTTGCAATATGATTTTTCATCAGATATACATTCAGGTGCCGGATTCATTGCACAGCATTATCATCAGAAAGGGCTGGAAATATCCTTTACTATAAATAATCAAAGCTTTTCGATGCAAACGATCGGAAAGCATAACATGGAAAATGCAGCGGCAGCAGTGGCCGTTGCCAGCCAGATCGGTATCTCTCTGCAAGTATGTGCTGATGCGTTGAAAAGTTATGAAGGAATTTACAGAAGGCACCAGTTGCTTATAAAGAAAAAAAACCTTTACCTGATAGATGATTATGCCCACAATCCCGTAAAATGTGCATCCTCCATACGAGCCTGCCAGGAGATTGCTCCTAAGGTGATCGCCTGGTTTCAGCCGCATGGTTACGGACCCACCCGTTTTTTGAAAAATGATTTTATCGCAGAAATTTCTTCAGCTTTGAGAGAAGAAGATGAGATCTGGATGAGCGAAATATTTTATGCTGGTGGAACTGCCGAAAAAAATATATCTGCAAAAGATCTTACAGATGTTATCTTGGCAAATGGTAAAAAAGCATTTTTTGTTTCTGACAGAAATGATTTTTTGAAAACGGTAAGACCACATCTTGTGGGAGAATGTGTTTTATTACTGATGGGAGCACGGGATCCTTCACTGGAAGATTTTGCAAAACAAATGGCAAAAGAATTATAAGAAAGGATGTTCATACATATTATTGAATAGCATGACTACACTATATATCAACATCAGGCAATTGCTGAATGTGAGAGAAACGAAAGAACCTTTAAGAGGTGCTTCACTGGCAGAAATGCCTTCCGTTGAAGATGCTTTTTTGCTGATCGAGGATGACGTGATTGCAGACTTTGGTTCTATGATGGATCTCGAACTGCAGGTTCCTGTTCTGCCGGAAAAAGTGATAGATGTAAGTGATAAAATGATATTGCCGGCATGGTGCGACAGTCATACACATACTGTATTTGCAGGAAGCAGGGAAAATGAATTTGTAGATAAGATCAATGGATTAAGTTATGCAGATATCGCGGCAAAAGGCGGCGGAATTTTAAATTCTGCACGAAAATTAAATGACGCTACCGAAGATGAATTATTTGAAAGTGCATTACAGCGTCTTAAAGAATTACAGCGTTTGGGAACAGGTGCAATAGAGATCAAAAGTGGCTATGGATTATCTATGGAAGGTGAATTAAAAATGTTACGCGTGATCCGCAGGCTGGAAAAAGAAACAGGCATGCTGATCAGGTCCACCTTTTTAGGTGCACATACATTTCCTCTTGAATACAGGGAAGATCACCCGGCCTACATACATAAACTCACGGAAGTGATCATGCCAGCAATTTATACAGAAAAGCTGGCGGATTATGTGGATGTATTTTGTGAATCCGGATTTTTTTCACCGGAAGAAACTGAACAGATATGTACTGCGGCAATTCGGTACGGTTTAAAACCCAAACTGCATGTTAACCAGTTGAACAGTATCGGCGGAATTGAAACGGGAATAAAAATGAATGCTGTGTCGCTTGATCATCTCGAAACACTGAATGAAAATGAGATCCGTTTGTTAGGAGATTGGAAAGGAATTTCTACCTTATTACCTACGGCAGCTTTCTTTTTAAGAATGCAGTATCAGCCAGCACGTGCACTGATCAATGCCGGGGCTGCGGTAGCACTTGCCTCTGATTTCAATCCGGGTTCTTCACCCAGTGGCAATATGAATTTTGTGGTAGCATTATCATGTATACAGATGAAAATGTTACCGGAAGAAGCGATCAATGCAGCAACCGTAAACGGAGCTTTTGCTATGGAATTTCAGGATGTGGCAGGAAGTATTGCAATAGGGAAAAAGGCAAATTTTATTATCACAAAAGCTGTTCCGTCTGTTCATTATCTTCCTTATGCATTTGGTTCCAATTTGATAGATTCGGTTATCATTTCAGGTAAAAAAGTACAATAAATTAAAATATTATGCAGCTTATAGAATGTGTTCCCAATTTTTCTGAAGGCATTGATCTGGGTATCATTAAACAGATCACAGATCAAATTGAATCGGTGGCCGGTATCCGGTTATTGAATGTTGATCCGGGAAAAGCAACCAACAGAACAGTGGTAACTTTTGTTGGCGAACCTTTGCCGGTTATAGAAGCTGCATTCCTGGCTATCCGAAAAGCAGGAGAACTGATTGATATGCGCCATCATAAAGGTGAGCATCCCCGGATGGGCGCAACAGATGTTTG
>JANNZE010000023.1:0-2693 GCA_031410455.1 Chitinophagaceae bacterium
TTTTCTCTTTCTTGTATTTTTTAATACTAACGCTTTTTGCAATGATGCAGACAGCCTCAGACAATTGCTCAACACAACACTTCCGGATACAAGCAGGGTAAATGCACTCAATGCTTTCAGTAAAACATTTAACAATACCAATCCCGATTCTACCGTTAAAATAGCCATGGCTGCCCGTGATCTTGCGGAGAAAATACATTTCAAAAACGGCCTGGCATTGGCGTATAAAAATATGGGTATCGGTTTTTACCTACAAGGGAAATGGGTTAATGCTATCAAAAACTGGCAATTGGCATTGGATGTATACCAGGCAATGGGCAATAAAGCAGGAGTGGCGAACATGCTGAGTAACCAGGGCAGCGTGTATTATCAGAATGGCGATGATGCCAAAGCTCTTGAATTATATCTGCATTCATTGAAACTTTCTGAAGAAATAGGAGATCCTACACGCATTGCTACTGCATTGAATAATGTAGGATCTGTGTATCAGAATAAGCCGGCCACTTACAAAAAGGCAGAGGAGTATTTTTTAAAAGCATATCCTATATGTATACAGGTGAAAGACAATTACCTGATCGGTACAGCCACTTCAAACCTGGGAGAGATCAATTTCAATCTGGGTGATTATACTAAATCTTTGTTTTACCTGAAACAATCTGTGGAAGCATATAAAGGAAGCGAGGATCTTCCTTATCCCCTTAACTTAACCGGCAGGGTGTATACAAAGCAAAAAGAATATGATAAGGCAATAAAAATTCACCAGGAAGCCTATGAATATTCCAAGAAATTAGATACACGTCTGGATATGACGCAGTCGCTCATCGGGCTCGCACAAGCATATCAGGCTAAAGGTGATTATGTTGTTGCGATCAATACTTACAAGCAGGCAGTAGAAAATGGTATGGAACTGAGAGCTGTTAAAGAATTAAAAGCTGCTTACGAGGGTTTATCTGAGTCGTATAAAGCAAAATCTGATTACTACAATGGCTATAACTTTCAGAATTTATTATTGAAAATAAAGGATACCATTTATAGTATTGACCAGGATAAAAAATTAGCCGGACTCGATTTTAAATTCCAATTTGAAAAGAAAGAATCGGAGATGGCGATGCAATCAGAAGAAATAAAAAGACAAAAGCTGGTGCGGAATAGTTTTATCGGTGGTTTTGCAATTGTATTGTTATTTGCCGGCGTTTTCTTCTTGCAAAGAAATAAGATCAGCAAAGGAAAAAAGCGCAGCGATGAATTACTGCTGAATATTTTACCGGCAGAAACAGCAGAAGAATTAAAAGCTACAGGTACTGCCAAAGCAAAAAGCTTTGATATGGTGAGTGTATTGTTCACTGATTTCAAAAACTTTACGCAGGCGAGTGAAAAACTTACCCCTGAAGAACTGGTTGCTGAGATCAATCATTGTTACAGTGAATTCGATCGCATCATCACTAAGTATGGAATAGAAAAAATTAAAACCATTGGGGATTCCTATATGTGTGCCGGTGGATTACCTATAACAAACGACACACATCCGGTTGATGTAGTTTCCGCTGGGCTGGAGATGGTAGAATTTATTGAAATGGAAAAACAAAAGCGTCAGGAGAATGGCCAGCCCTTTTTTGAACTTCGTTTAGGTATTCATACGGGTCCGGTTGTTGCAGGAATTGTAGGAATAAAAAAGTTCGCATACGATATCTGGGGAGACACTGTAAATACTGCTTCCAGGATGGAGAGCAGCGGCGAGATTGGAAAAGTGAATATCAGTGGCAGCACCTACGAACTGGTTAAAGAAAAATTTAACTGCACTCACCGCGGAAAAATTGAAGCGAAAAATAAAGGCATGATAGATATGTATTTTGCCGGACATTTATAAAAATCGCCCGGTTACAACTGCATATTCGAAACACCATATCTTTGCCGTCTTAAAAAAAAGCATGAATTTCAAACTTTCTCAGATTCCTGACAGGATAAAAAAACCACGTTCTCATGGTTTAACTATGGTAATGGACAAGGGCCTTAGTATTAATGAAGCTAAAAACTTCATGAGTATTGCACACCCGCATGTTGATATGGTGAAGCTGGGTTTTGGAACAGCATTCGTAACACCGGATCTGAAAGAGAAACTGGCTGTTTACCGTTCATATGATATGCCGGTTTATTTTGGCGGAACTTTATTCGAAGCTTTTATTATAAGAAATGAATTTGAGGAATACATAAATGTATGCCGTGAATTTGGTGTGAGTTTCATGGAGGTGAGCGATGGCTCCATTACTATTCCGCATGCAGAGAAATGCGGCTATATTGAAAAACTAACCAAACATGGCGTTGTACTCAGTGAAGTGGGCAGTAAAGATGCCGCTCATATAATACCGCCTTATAAATGGATTGAACTGATGCGTGCAGAATTGGATTCAGGTGCCTCTTATGTGATAGCAGAAGCCCGCGAGGCCGGTAACGTTGGTATTTACAGGGGAACCGGCGAAGTTCGCGAAGGGCTTGTACAGGAGATCCTTACACAGATACCTGCAGAAAAGATCATATGGGAAGCTCCGCAAAAAGCACAGCAATTGTATTTCCTGGAACTGATAGGCTGCAATGTGAACCTTGGTAATATTGCTCCTACAGAAATGATAGCTCTGGAAGCCATGCGTATTGGGTTAAGAGGGGATACTTTTCATATGTACCTTGATAAAAATACC
>JANNZE010000024.1:0-5831 GCA_031410455.1 Chitinophagaceae bacterium
CCATTACTATCAGTATCTCCTACCAATAATTTTTAGCAAGTACATAAAAAAACCAGGACTCGTCCCGGTTCTCTGTTTCAATAAATAAACTATTATTTTGCGAAAACTTTCTTCAGCAGATCTGTTGTTCTGGCTGCCGGATCTTTACGGATTTTTTGTTCTTCCAGACCGATCGTATGGAACAAACCTTCTAAAGCCCTTGATGTTACATAAGCAGATAAATCTGTATTTACTTTAGTAGGTGAAATTTTATTGTAGGATGTAAATACCTTATCCCAGTAAGCTGTTGCGTTTACTTTTGATAAAGATGAATCAATTACCGGCTTCATGCTTTTAATCAATTCCTCAGTAGTAGTTTTTTTGAGATACTCAGTTGCGGCAAAATCTCCACCCTTCAGAATAGCCAGCCCGTCATTAAGCGTCATTTTTTTTATGGCACTGATGAAAATATCGGTTACACCGCCGGCCGCATCTTCTGCAGCACGGTTCATAGAAAGAATGGCTTTATCCACCATAGATGACATGCCCATTTTACGCAGCGTGCTCTCCACTTTTTTGGCTTCCTCCGGCATCAGAATTTTAATTGCAGCATTACCAAAATATCCATCGGTAACATTTAAAATTTTTGTACTGTTTGTTGCACCTTTGGACAATGCTTCCTTTAAACCGCTGATGATCTCATCGCCTGATAAAGTAGTTCCGCTCTTATCTTTTTGAACGGCTGATTGTACGTTTTGCAAAACAGATTTCGTAGTATCTTTCTGAACTTTACTTTTTAATTTTTTAAGATCGATCTGTGCAAAAGCAAATGTTGAACTTACAACGCAAAGAAATAAAATGTTGAATTTTTTCATCTGATAAATTTACCCGACAAAAATAACTGCATTGCTGCTAAGAAACGGTTAAAAATGGTTTGATTAATTGATTTCCCGTTCTTTGTGAAAATTTTTATCATGAATATCGCTGTTTTGGGAGCCGGAATGGTTGGACGTGCAATTGCCAAAGACCTTGCATCCAACTATAACGTTACTTCCTTCGACCTGAATGAAAACAATCTGCAGTTGTTATCTCAGCATCATACAAAAATCCATACCGTTTCTGCTGATCTGCTGGACCGTTCTGCTTATAAGGATTTGCTGAAAGATTTCCGTTTTGTGATCAATGCTGTTCCCGGTTTTATGGGATTTGAAACTTTGAAGCATTTAATCCTGCTCGGGAAAGATATTGTTGATATTTCTTTTTTCCCTGAAAATGCCCTGGAATTACATGACCTGGCTGTAAAAAACAATGTACGGGCCATTGTGGATTGCGGCGTTGCACCCGGCATGAGCAATCTCATTCTGGGCAGACTGAATGAAGAGATGAAAATCAATTCTTTTGAATGTATGGTAGGTGGATTGCCGAAACTGAGACGAAAACCTTTTGAATATAAAGCGCCCTTTTCTCCTATTGATGTGATTGAGGAATATACAAGGCCTGCACGTTATGTTGAAAATGGACAAATCATTACCCGACCTGCATTAAGTGATGCGGAATATGTTGATGTACCAGGTGTGGGCACACTGGAATCTTTCAATACCGATGGTTTGAGAAGTATTCTTTTCACCATGAATCATATTCCTAATATAAAAGAAAAAACACTGCGTTATCCTGGACATATCGACCTTATACGATCATTATCGATGGCAGGCTTTTTTAATGAAGAGACCATTTACGTAAAAGGAAAAGATATTCGCCCCATCGATGTAACCTGTGCTCTTCTATTTAAAGAATGGAAACTGGAAGAAGAAGAAGCTGAACTTACAGTTATGACGATGAAGGCAACCGGACAAAAAAATGAGAAAGCAGCAACGGTGGAATATTATTTATACGATGAATACGATGCTGTTACAAAAACTTCTTCCATGAGCCGAACAACAGGATATACCTGCAATGCAGCGATGCAATTATTAACGAACGACCACTGGAAAAATGCCGGTGTATATCCGCCGGAACTGATCGGGAAAGATCAGAAATGTTTTGATCTAATGCTGCAATACCTGGCAGAAAGAAATATCAATTATATAAGAAAAAACAGCTGATTTTAAAATTTGAAATTACATTTTAACCACCTTCAGGATCTGTTTTGATTTTGCTTTCCTGATCTCTACAAAATAAACACCTGCAGAAAATCCGGCCATACTGATGGTGGCATTTTCACCAAAAACAGTTTGTTTTTTTACCTGCATACCCATAGCATTATACAAAACACAAACACTCCCATCCAATATAAAACCATCTTTTGACTGCACATGCAGAACAGTCTGTACAGGGTTTGGAAATAGGTTTACGGAAGGTTGTGACTGAAAAACAGCGATCGTATCCGGCAATGGAGCTCCTGTTGCGAGCGTACTGTCACAGGCAAAAGAATTGAGTATTTCATTTCTGGCTCCGTTCAATGCGAACAAAGAACGCATACGATTTTTTTGTCCGATTGTGAACATGTTCATACATCCATCATCCACCAGGTCCATAAAATTCATGAACATATCTCCGTTATTATCCGGAGAGCAACTCGACATGTGCGGGAACACAGGGCAATTGAAATTGTAACTTTTCTGTTGCGGTGTGTCATCCACATCATCACTTCCGCAATTCGCATCTCCCCATATATGTTTTAAACCTAACCAATGTGCGATTTCATGTGTGGTTGTTCTGCCTTTATTAAAAGGAGCTCTTAAATTTCCGATTGTTCCAAATACATCATAATTGATCACTACACCGTCTTTATCTGCTTCCGATCCCGGAATAGTTGCATACCCTAAACTTCTTCCGAATAAATTACAAACCCATATGTTGAGGTATTTTCTGGTATCCCATGCATCATCACCACCTGCAGCAGAAAATTTCATAGCATCGTCTCCCATGAAACTCTGAATACTTGTTTGTTTACGAACAATCCCTTTTCTGGGACGGCCATTCGGATCAACCTGTGCCAGGCAGAACATGATCCTTGCATCAGCCGTACGGCTTTTAAATACTTCCGGAACATTAACCGCATCAGCATTCATTTTACGAAAATCTTCATTCAGAACAGCCAGCTGGCTTAATACCTGCTGATCGCTGATATTGTATTGCTGGCTATTGAATAAAATGTGCACCACCACCGGGATAGTTATGATCTCTCCTGGGAAAGTATCCCGGGGTGGAACGGCATTTTTTGCGTGTAAGGCAGATTGTTTGGTAGTTAGGGAATTTATATGACCAAAATTATAGTCAGCAGACATACAATTGCGCTGAGCATAAGTTAATGTGCTTATTATAGTAAAGATGAATACAAAGGCAGCCCGCATGAATTGATATTATCAGATGAATAATATTCACCGGAATATGGATGCGGTTTATAAAAGGAACAAGGATGGCCGGTTAGCCTTTGGAAATTGGAATAAAGGAAGCGGAAATTGCTTTTGGGCGAAAGACTGCTTCAGAGGTAGTTCAAATATAATATCCAACTTTGGCAGATGCAAGTTTTTGCACAATATTATTTCAGGAAATGTTCAAAGCTCCACACAATTAATACATTTGCAATCATATTCCTGATAAAATGAAACAACTTCTGGCTGCCATCGTCCTGTTTGCAACAGGTTCCTGCAATAACAACGTTCCTGACAGAGATGATGATATTAAACTTCCCTCCAATGGGATAGCAGCACCAGCCGTGCTTTCTTATTCGGTGATCGCACAACATCCGCACGACACTTCTGCTTACACACAGGGCCTGGAACTGCACAATGGAAATATGTACGAAGGCACCGGTGATTATGTAAATTCTTCTCTCCGTATCACCGACTGGAAAACAGGAAATGTGCTGGAAAAACACATGATGGGAACCGATAAGATCTTTGGTGAAGGCATTACGATTTTCAATAATAAAATTTACCAGCTTACCTGGCAAAGCAATATTGTATACGTATATGACGTGAATAATATTCAAAAGCCGGCACAAACATTCAACTGGCCTTATGAAGGCTGGGGAATTACACACGACAGCATCAGCCTGATTGTAAGTGATGGTTCAGATAAAATTTATTTTGTGGACCCGACAAATTTCAAAGTGAAAAATGTGATTTCAGTGCTGGATAATAAAGGAAGTGTGAGAGAGATCAATGAACTGGAATATATCGACGGATTTATTTTCGCTAATTTATATACGACCAATACGATCATTAAAATTGATCCGGAAAGCGGTCATGTTGTTGGAACCATGACCTTTGACAATATGCTGAAACGCGAAGAAGTGAATGTGAACAGGATCGACTATTTTAATGGAATTGCCTATGATCCTTCCGGTAAAACCATTTTCATAACGGGTAAACGATGGCCCAAATTATTTGAGATCAGAATCAACTGATTTTAAAATATAAATAACCGAACTGCACAGGCGAACATTTTTTGATGCACGACGATTACTTTTCCAGCCTGCAAAAAATGCTTTTAAAAGATTTCCCCCTGATCTGTATTTTTCGCTGAGCATGCTTACATAATAACTGTCGAATACCATCGGTTTCATTTGAATAACTTTAAACCCATGTATTCCTGCGAGTGTTTCCATACTTTGCGGAGAAAAATGATACAGATGCCGGGGCACATCCCATGCGGCCCAGAATTCTTTATATTCCTCTGCATCGCCTGAAGTATAATTGGGAACAGCAATGATGAGCAAACCATTTTTTTGCAGCAGCCTGCGGCATTCAGCTATATATTCATGCAACGTATGCACATGCTCCAGTACATGCCACATGGTGATCACATCAAAAGATGGTGACAGGCTTTTAAGAAGAGAAGGTTCTGATGGTTCGATACGGTAATTTTCCTTTGCCCGTGCCCTGGCAGATGCGTCGGCCTCAATACCGTTGATATTCCAGTTGTGCAGCTTCATTTCATGGAGAAAAGATCCGGTACCGCAACCAATATCCAGTAAGTTCCCTTTTGAAAGACCCGTCAGCTCCCCGATCATTTTTCTTTTTCTGCCAAGCGTAATCCCTTTTACAAAATGATACAGTTTATTGATCAGCCCTTTTTTTGTATCTGTGTGGGAAACATAGGCCTCAGAAGCATAATATTTTCCAATGCTTTCTGCTTCGGGAATATCCTGCGTGAATTTAAATGTACAATTGCGGCAATACCAAACGTTAAATATTTCTCCGGAGACAGAATGATCTTTTATAATAAGAGAAGGTTCAATTGTATCTTTTTTACAAATCGGGCAGCTGGTATAATGGATCATAAATGAAATTAAGGAACAGAATAAGTGGCCTGCTCTTTTGTTGCATTCAACTTCTCTATATTTCCACCATTGTTTTTCTGGTAAATAAAATAATAAGATAAATAACCTGCGGCGGCAATAAATAATACCGCAGCAGTAAGTATCCACCAGGGTTTTCTGGTATTGCTCTGTTCAGAATAATAAGCCGTCATACGGGTGGCGTTACTTTCTTTATCACCTACCAGTAAAGCGTGGTCCTGCGTACGGATGATGGTTTTGGCATCCACTTGTGGAAACATTTCTTTTGGGAATGAATAGCTGATGAATTGTAAAGTACCATCTGCATCCACCACAAATTTTCCGGCAGAGGGTATCTCTATCTCTTCTGTGTTTTTTATGGACCGCACCTTTTCTCTAAACGCATGAATATGTGCTGCAGCAGATTGTTGAGAAATATTATTTCTTCCTGCAATGAAAGATGTCAGTTCATCCGTTTCTTCATTTGTTTCCTGGAATTGAACATAAGGAACAGGTGCAGCTATATTTTCATTTACTCCGGAATATACAGCCGGTTCCTGCTGAACTT
>JANNZE010000025.1:0-4024 GCA_031410455.1 Chitinophagaceae bacterium
CGTAACAACGCAGGCGGACATTATAATCATGAAATGTTCTGGCAATGTATGCGCCCTCTGCAAACCAATAATAATCCTGTTGGAAAATCAGCAGATGCGATCAATAAAGCATTCGGTTCATTTGATAAATTCAAAAAAGAATTCACTATGGCAGGAACTTCCCGTTTTGGAAGTGGCTGGGCATGGCTGTATATGGATAACGGGATGCTGAAGATAGGCAGTACACCAAACCAGGATAATCCGCTGATGAATGTGGGCGACATTAAGGGTTTCCCCATATTAGGACTGGATGTGTGGGAACATGCATATTATCTCAAATATCAAAACAGACGCGCTGACTATATACAGAACTGGTGGCAACTGGTAAACTGGGATTATGTTGAACTGCGATTTAAAGCTGCAGCATAGTTTATCTTAAATGCTTAACGCTTCGATTTTATTTATCGATTACTCATTACATTCGCTCATCAATCAAACTTCAAATTAATTAATATGCAGGCTTGGAAAGATTATCAGGAAGCAGGTAAAGACAGATTCCTGGAAGAATTATTAGAACTGTTACGTATTCCCAGTGTAAGTGCTAAAAGTGAACACAAGGACGATATGATGAAATGTGCGGAAGCCGTAAAAAAACGTTTACTGGAGGCAGGTGCAGATAAAGCAGAGATCTATCCTACGGAAGGTCATCCATTGGTGTACGGAGAAAAAATAATAGATCCTTCCAAACCAACTGTGCTGGTGTATGGCCATTATGATGTGCAGCCAGCAGAACCATTGGAATTATGGAACAGCGGTCCTTTCGATCCTACCATCATTGATGGAAAAATTTTTGCACGCGGAAGTTGTGATGATAAAGGTCAGTTCTACATGCATGTTAAAGCACTGGAAACGCTTGTAAAAACCAATACGCTCTCTAACAATATTAAATTCTGTATTGAAGGTGAGGAAGAAGTAGGTTCACCAAATCTTGGAAAATTTGTTAAGGAACACAAGGACCTTCTGAAAGCAGATTGTGTACTCATCAGTGACAGTGCAATGATCAGTCTGGATACACCAAGCATAGATATCGGCGTAAGAGGTTTAAGTTATATTGAAGTGGAAGTTACCGGACCTAACCGTGACCTGCACAGTGGTGTATATGGTGGTGCTGTTGCCAATCCGATTACCATTCTTGCAAAGATGATCGCATCGCTGCATGATGATAATAACCACATCACTATCCCGGGTTTTTATGATGATGTGGTTGTGGCTACAGAAGAAGAAAGAAAATTAATGGCCTTAGCGCCATTTGATGAAAAGGAATATCGCGAAGACCTTGGCGTAAAAGAATTATGGGGTGAAAAAGGATTTACCACCAATGAAAGAACAGGCATTCGCCCAACACTGGAACTCAATGGCATCTGGGGTGGTTATACCGGAGAAGGAGCTAAAACAGTTTTGCCTTCTAAGGCCTTTGCGAAGATATCTGCAAGGCTGGTTCCTAACCAGGAGTCGGATAAAATGACAGAAATACTGATCAATCACCTGCAAAAAATTGCCCCTCCGTATGTTACCGTAAAAGCGAGTTTACACCATGGTGGTGAGCCATATATGACGCCCATAGACAGCGTTGCCTACAAAGCGGCATCAAAGGCAATGGAAACCACTTTTGGTAAATTACCGATACCTGTAAGAGGCGGCGGCAGTATTCCGATCTGCGCATTGTTTGAAAAAGAACTGGGAATCAAAATTGTTTTTATGGGATTTGGCCTCGACAGTGATAACCTTCACAGTCCGAATGAAAAATTCAACCTTGCCAATTATTATAAAGGCATTGAAACGATCCCTTATTTCCATAAGTATTTCAGTGAAATGATTTAACGGAAAATATCAGGTATAAAAAATCACTTCTGCAAAACAGAAGTGATTTTTTTATAAATATAATTCAAAACTGTTGTTGTACCGGAAGAATGATGCTGAATTCTGAACCTTCGCCCTCTTTACTTCTTGCAGTGATCATTCCATTGTGTTTTTCAACAATTTTCTTGGCAATCGCCAGCCCTATTCCAGTTCCTTCAAATTTTCCTTTGGAATGCAGCCGTTCAAACAAAGCAAAAATATTCTCTAGATATTTTTCATCGAAACCAATTCCATTGTCAGTTATTTTGATGAATGCAAAATTTCCGTTGATGTTAAAAGGACTGTCGAATGATCTCTTCTCTATCATCCTGCAACTGATGCGTATTTCAGGTTCAACAGATACCTTTGAAAATTTAAGTGCATTGCTTAATATATTCTGAAACACCTGTCGTATTTGTCCTTTGTTCACCTCTAACGCCGGTAGCTTATCCACGTGCAATTTTGCATTTTTATCCTTAATCATTAATTCAAAATCTTCTCTCAATTCGTGCACAATATCATTCAGGTCTGTCCATTCCAGGTTGATCTGGTTGGTAGAGAGTTTTGAATAATTCAGGATATCTACGATCAGCGTTTTCATCCTGGCGGATGATTCTATGATCTTATCTAGGTATTTTTGAGAATCAGGTATCAGATCTTCTTTTTTTTGCGCCAGTAAAGTAGAGAATACCTGTATTTTCCTAAGCGGTTCCTGCAGATCATGGGAAGCAACGGATGCGAATTGCAGCAGATCCTGGTTACTCGATTCCAATGCTTTATTAATTGCTTCCAGCTGGTGATAATTATTCTTTAATTCTTCCTGAGTTGCTTTCTGTGTAGTAAGATCGGTTATGATCACACTCAGGGAAGTTCCTTCATCCAGTTCAAGAGTAGTAAGAGAAAGCTGTACACATTTTTTATTAAGACCGGAAGAGATATACACTTCCCCTTTGCAATCTGCCAGCCAGCAACGAATAAATATATCGTTGAAGCTGATGATGCTTTCATCTGCTATGAATTCATAAAAATGCATACCGATTACCTTTGATAACGGCAGGTTTACCAGAGAAGCAAACTGGGTATTGGAGTATAAAACAATTCCTTTCGAATTTAATGTTACGGCACCTTCATTCATTTTTTCAATGAACACCCGATAAGTTTGATCCGCACTTTTTAAAGTATACAATTGATGGCCATCATTATTATGCACCACCAGCGCATCCACTTTACCGGTGCGAATTGCATCGATCGTATCATTAGCCTCAGAAAGTTGGTATTTAAGATTTTCCAGTTCTTTTTCCAGCTCTTCCGCAGATTTATATGTTGTATCTGTATTAGCCATTATGATAATATTCCAAGGCCCCGTAAAACTTTCTGGGTATCAGACAGATCACCGATCATTCTGCGCTCCGGCCCTGGAAATTTTTTAATAAGTAATGGCAAAGCAACTAGCTGTTCCGTCTCAGCAATGTCGTTTTGCTGATAAACATCCACCACCTCCAGTGAATATTTACCGGGAATATATTGCTCACATATCTGTTTGATATTATTCACTGCCCTCGTTGAATTTGGTGTAGCTCCCGTTATAAATAACAGAAGTACAATTATATCCGGATCATTTTCTTCTGCCGACCTTTCCTTTTTTTGCATGCAACTTAATTAACTGGCCTTATGTTTAATCCTACCAAAACTTTTTCTTCGTTTGACAAATCACCGATGATCTTCCTGATGGGAACGGGAACTTTACGAACCAGCGTAGGAACCGCAAAGATCTGGTCACCTTCCGCAAGTTTTGGATTTACTAAAAGATCGATCACTTCAATTTTATATTCACCTTTCAGATACTCTTCACAATATTTTTTGAGGTTATGAAGAGCGGTTAGAGATTTTGGTGTATTACCGGCTATATACAATCTCAGTTCCCATTTATATTTAACGGCAGTGGAATTACTTGCTTTTGCCATTTTGATTATTTTTAGGTTGCCTGTTTTCTATTAATTGTTTCCGGTTCTTATTCATAATTTCTCTTTTAATATCTTCTTCTATGTAAGCTTTATTCAGTTCATCCTTAAGGGATTCAAATTCATCTTTCAGAGATTCAATTTTACTTTCAAGTCCTTTCCGTTTACGGCCAATTTCCAAATCT
>JANNZE010000026.1:0-6592 GCA_031410455.1 Chitinophagaceae bacterium
GCGAAATAATCAATTTTCTTTCCGGTCATGGCTTCCAGTTTTACTTTGGTTTCACCCAGTTGTTTATCCCAGTCTGCCTGCTGGTATTTGGTAACCATGTGATGATCCCATGTATGACAGGCAACCTGGTGCCCGTCGTCAGACAATTCTTTGATCTGTTCTTTGCTCATGTATCTTGGGCGGCCAATGGAAATCGTCATAATAAAATACACGCCTTTGAAACCATACTTTTTCATTTCTGCAGCTCCGATCGTGTATTGCTCCAGATCCGTATCATCAAATGTGATCATCACTGATTTTTCCGGAATGGATTTACCAAAGGCAAGGTAATTGTACAGTTCATCAGGCAGAATGGTTTTGTAGCCACTGTCAGATAAAGCTTTCATCTGTTCTGCGAATGCCGCAGGTGTAACAGAATAACTTTTCATTGTTTCACTTTCGCCGGGTTTGAATTCACGGATGTGATGATAACATAAAACCGGAACCTGTTTCCTGGAAAGAATTGTTGTAGCATCTGCAATTTTCTCCGGTAATTTATTTTCTCCGGCGATGGAATCTTTGCGGACTTCTGCTGCTTTTTCCGCGTTTACTTCTTTTTGATTTTGTGAGCAGGAGGCAAATAGGCTGGTTGCAACAAGTAATGTTGCAAAAATTTTCTGGTTCATTTTTTTACTGGTATTGAATATAAACAGGCTTAGGAGTGAATTTTAAAAGTTCTTCAGGTGTGTACAAGCCGTTAGGATCAGATTTAATATCGTTTTTATAAAACAGTTTGAATCCTGTGAACTGAACAGGTTCTTTTTGAATGTATCTGAGCCATGTGGATCTTTTCAGGATTTTATCGCCCCATCCGTCCATATCCATCACGATCTGCACTTCAGGTGTTTTTTTGATGTTCATGGCATTGGTGACCATGCCCTGCGTGAAACGATGCACCACTAATATTTTAGGAGGAAGGTTTTTTGTTTTTACGAGGTTTGAAAGATAATCCACGGCATAATTTATATCAGCCGCATCAAAAGTTCCGATCTTTTTACCGGGAACAGCACCTGTTTTCATAGAGAATTCCGGGTCAATTCCTAAATGCACATTGGGCATAGATAAATATTTCTCCAGCTCCGGAATTTCTTCCTGTAATGTGCTCCAGCCAACCTGGATATCCACGAACACGAGACCGTTTATTTCTTTAGCCCAGTTCACCATAGAATCGATCTGGTGGAAAGGCATCCGCATTCTTTGTTTACCGCCGTTACTTTGTGCGGTAACCGCAACATAATGCAAAGCGGGCATCACTGGTATAGTGGTATCTGCCTGTTGCCATTTGGCCAGTTCACCTTTCAGCTTTGCAAGCATTTCATCTTTAGGCAATTCGCCCAGTATACCCATTTTTTTAGAATAAAGATTTCCATAAAATGCGATAACGCGGTGATAAGGAAAGATGGCTCCGTTCAATGGCCGCGGAGCTTTTGCCGGCCAGCGACCTGTTGTATCCCCATTGGCCATAGCCATCATTCGTGCATCAAAATCAGCAGAATCAATGGTTTGGATGGTGGCGGTTTTTTTTACAGTTGTGTCGGAATCAGCTTTGTCGCCTGAGTTAGCATTGGTTTTATTCTGGCATGCGTTTAGGTTAAAACTTATGAAAGCCAGCAAAATAAGTTTACCTGTATGTCGGATCATCATCTATCGAAGATATACTTACAATACATTCCTTTTTATTTTTCTTTTATTTTTTTTGTTATAATATTTATAACGTTCTGTTTAAGGCTTTGGTGTTTTTAGAAAGAAAAAATAAGGAGGCGTATTTTCCAATACCGGCGGCCATCGATACACTTCATTGGTATAAAACAAAAAGATGCTTTTGTCTTTTTCTTTCCCGGATAATATATTTTTCGTTCTTTCTGTTTTCATCTCCTTTCCATTTTCTCCAAACAATCTAACCGGTAAATAAGATGTTGTATACGGATACCCCATTTTTATTCCATTGGCAGGTTGTAAAAACGCGATAGAGCCGTATTTTCCAATCGGTTGTTTGCTTTCTGACTGAAGCTGCATTGCATTCATGAGTATCGATTTTTTATGCAGGTAAAATAACTGGTGGGAAGGATAGATCACATACTCCACGGGCGTCGCATGGAAATAAGATAACATCAACCTGTAATGTCCTTTGACCGGGAGTGAAAATGAAACAAACCCGTTTCCGTTTTTTTTATAAATGAAAAAATGTTTAATGAAAGAATAATCTTCTGACTCGCAGGATATGATGGCTATCTTATCGTCAGGAATTTCTTTTGATGTATCAACAGTTGTAAAACGAATTTTGAGAAGAGAAGGTGCAGCATTATAAAAACTTACAGGATAAACATATTTTCCAAACGCATGTTCATCCATCGATCTGATGAGGATGCTGTCTGCAGTATGTGTAACATTTTTTTGAAAAAAATTATCGTTAAGCACCACCGGTAATTCATAATACGGATATAAAGCCCTGTATTTTTCAAACAACTGATCTGTTTGTGTGGGATCATATTTCAGATACGCTGAGAATTTGCTGCTGGTCCTGTAATTCCAGTTATCCTGTTCTGAACAGTAAGGAACCAGCATATCATTCAGTTGCGTATTGTGCAGGATATTTTTGGAATATAAATTCCAGGTATAAGCGAGCATTTTGTCTGCGTTTACTTTTTCACCGGAATGAAAGAGTTCATAAAATTCACACAGGTAAACTATATAGGCTTTTAACTGGCTGACACGTTCGAGAACGGTTTCATCATTTTCCATTTTTTCTGCTTCCAGTATATAATGAATGAATCTGCCTAATTCATCCGGAAGAAAAGATTCGCGGTCTTTATTGGTTTGTATATGTACATCACTGAAATACCATTCCCTGAATAATTTCTCAACAGGCGTGGCTGCCTTTTTGAAATTGATCCTGCAGTATTTGTTCAATAATTTACCGGGATCTGCATAGGGCTCACTTAAATATTGTAAGATAAAATACTGCTGAATACCGGAAGCGAATTTTGACATGGACGTTTCATAACTCAATCCGTCGATCTGTAATTTTTTTAAAAACTGTAAACGGAAGATATATCTTTTCATGTCAAAAAACGGCATGTCCAATGACCATACACCAATGTTTAAAAAATCGTACTGGCTGATATGTGGTGTTTTTTTTCTCCACCGTTGCATGAGTTCTGTTGATGTGCTCACGCTTTGAAATGCAGTAGGCACCACCATTACATGAACATTGGGTTCAATATTTATCGTGGGCGTATCTGCTCTTTCTGTATATGCCATCAGGCTTACTCCTGCAAGTTCATCTGTAATTCGTATCTTTTTTGCGCTGGCATTCGCCATAAAAAATACCTGGTCGGAAACGGATCTGAATTGTTGTTCACATTCTTTTGTATGGCAATAATCAAGGCCATCTCCCGGATCAACGGAATAATATTTTTTATGAGGAAGAAATGATGGCAGCGTTTTTTGTTCTCTGGCATATTCATTCACAATCCACTCTGAAAACATATTTACGCCTTTGGCATAAGTAGGATCTATTTTACCTCCCACACTGTATTTTCTAACTCCGTCTACCGGTGCCAGTATGTTCGGATCATTTTCTATTTCCTTTTTATGAATGATGTTGAATAATTCTCCCATGTGGCCATCAATTTTATAATAATCACAACCCATACGGTTTCTTCTGTACCACAGCCACCATTCTTTTTCATTTCTTCGATCTTCATCCAGCCCTTTAACGGGATACATTCCACCGCTGGCATAAAAAGTTCTCAACCGGAACGCAGGAAAATATATTTTCTCTTTAAATGATAATTGTAATGATCTTAGTTTGGGAATACTGGTCCATTCACTACCCGGTAAACTGAATTGAAAACCCAATTGCTGTAGCCAGCTGTATACCGCATAAGAAATTCCGCTGCTGTATTTTGCGGTGATGATGATCCTGTTGTGTGAACTGTATTGAATTTTTCCCGCTTCTTGACTGTTGTGTTTATAAGCAGGGTCTAATTGTAATACAATGCCTTCTCCTTTTTTAACTAAAGGACTGCAACGATAATTTTTCCCGGTTGCTTTAGACAATAGTGCAGCTACATCTTCTGCTATCAGTTTCATATCGAACATGCCCTGGTAACTTTCTTTGAGCGAAGCAGGCATGTTGGTTTCCGTATAAAAAACGGTCTGGCAATTACCCGCAAAGGCAGCAATTACAAATAGTAGAATTGAAAAAAACCTCATGATATGCTGTGTATAAAAAAAGCGAAGTAAAATACTTCGCTTTCCTTGTATAAAAAGATCCGTTATGGTTGTGCAAATGAATTTCGTCCGCCCCCAGTTGCAAAAGTAGCCTGCATTCTTACATTTTGTTTTGCAGTGAACATATACATGCAGGGATCATCCGTATAATCCATGTAGTTCATTGTCATTTCTACAGGAGTACCCGTACAAGTGCTTTTGTGATTGGCAAGAGGACAACCGTAGTTTGCGGTGTTGTGCGTGGGCGTATCATCCACTAAATCTGATCCGCAGGTTGCATCGCCCCAGATGTGACGAAGGTTCAGCCAGTGGCCAACTTCATGTGTAGCAGTTCTTCCTAAATTATAAGGGGCTGAAACAGTGCCGGTAGAACCGAATGCATTGTCATCTATAACAACACCGTCTGTAGCTAAACTTCCGCCAGGAAATTGTGCATATCCTAAAATACCACCGCTCATATTACAACTCCAGAGATTGAGTGTTGTAGCAGGATCCGTAGGATCTATTCCGCCACGCTTGCTTTTCTTCATCGCATCATCTGTTCTCCAGCTCGATTTTGTAGTGGCTTTACGAACAATTCCCTGCAGCACGAAACGGATTTTTGTATCCCCGGAACGTACGTTCTGAAAAATGGATGGCGTATTGCTGTAATCAGAATTCGTAGCTGCAAAATCTTTATTCAATACGGTGATCTGCGATTGAATCTGTGCATCTGAAATATTTTGTGCATTGGTGGCATACAAAACGTTCACTACAACCGGAATTTCAACAATGCCATTTACTAGCCGGTAATTGGAAGGATTCCGCTGAACATCCGACTGAAATTGTTCTATACGGGCCATTCTCTCTGCTAAAGTCGGATCTTCAGCCAGCTGGCGGTTAAGCACTTCCTGTGATGCACATACTCTTCCAACAGGTGCAGTACCGTCATCAGAAAAGGAAAGGTTGTTATCGTTTGTCTTTTTACAACTGGTGGCAAACAAGCCGATCGCAAGGATTGCGATGAGTGGTTTTTTCATTGGTTAAATTTTAAAGTTTGAGATGATGAATTTAAATTTTTTTTCGTTATCAGAAAAATATAAAATAAAAAAACCCCGGAAAACCGGGGCCTGCAGTTTGTTGTGGTAAACAATAAATCAATTTAAAACTAAAATAAACACCTTAAAAATTAATCCGGCACCTTTTATTTCATCGTTAGTTTTGAAAAAACGGCCTTCCGTTCAATATGACAAAGCCTTTTCTGCTAATGCTGCTTGAGTTTTACATTTTTTTGTACTGATTATCACTTATGTTTTCATTATGTGTTCATTTTGAACCTGTAATAGTAAATTGCAACCTTTATGTGGAGTATCTGTAAAAAAGAAGTGAACCAGTTTTTCAGCAGCCTGACAGGAATTATTGCCATCATTTTATTCCTTTTGATAAATGGCATCTTTCTCTTTTTGCTGAAAGACAGCAGCATTTTCGAATATGGTTATGCAACGCCCGAAAAATTTTTCGACCTGGCACCCTGGGTACTTATGTTCCTGGTGCCATCTATTGCCATGCGTTCATTTTCAGATGAATACAGATCCGGCACTTTTGAAATCCTTCGTACCAGGCCTTTAAAGGCAAGTGACATTGTTAATGGAAAATACCTGGCCATTCTGCTGGTGGTAGTATTGTCAGTTATTCCAACATTCATGTACATCTATACCATTGGTTCTTTAAGTGGTGATGGAGGCATTGACGCCGGTGGCATAACAGGAAGTTATATTGGTTTGTTTTTGCTGGCCGCTACTTTTGCAAGTATAAGCACCTATTGCAGCAGTTTAACCGTTAATGCAGTTGCAGCATTCCTCATCAGTGCATTTACCTGTCTAATATTATATTATGGTTTTCACCAGCTCAGTGCGATAGAATCGCTGCAGGGAAATGCAGATTATTATATCGAGATGCTGGGTATTGATTTTCATTACAGAAGTATCAGCCGGGGTGTGATGGATTCCAGGGACATCATTTATTTTCTGAGCATCATCATCCTCGCACTTTTTGGAACCGTTAAAAACATCCGCAACCGATGAAAATCAGAAATGTAAAAGGCGGAATGTTATTGTTGGTGATCGTGTTGGTGGCCATTAATTTCCTGGCTTCCGTTTATCATACAAGGATCGATCTTACAGCGGAAAAACGTTTTACCTTAAGCAGGCCAACCGTTCGCTTACTGGACACACTGAAAGGCAAACTTTCCATAGAAGTTTTTCTGAAAGGAAATTATCCCAGCGGTTTTAAAAAATTGGGTAATGCCACCACAGATCTTTTGGATGAATTCAGGGAA
>JANNZE010000027.1:0-1768 GCA_031410455.1 Chitinophagaceae bacterium
GATGGATAATGCAATAATAGGTTCAACAATTATTCCCGGAGCCACAATAATATTTTTCATACTCATTGCCAATGCAACGGTATGGGCAATGGTGAATGCAGATGCCTGTAGTATGATAGAACGTAACCTGGAATTGATAAGGCATAAACTGATCACAAAAAGAACATGATCCAATCCTTCTGGAATGATGTGTAAAAAACCGAGTTTAAAATAAAACCACGACACTTCATGAACCGGCGCATTTTCTAATGCATAGTTTATGGTGTGTGCTGAAGAAATTGAAACCATGCAACAGGCAGCTAAAAAACATATAATGAACTTTAATTTCATTTGCTGATGGCTGCTAATGTGGTTGTTTGAGATGGAAATAATTTGCGAGCATCTTCCATAAATTCACCCATAACCAACGGATTAGCTTGTAAAGCTGTATTTGCAAACATTTTCGCTGTTTTTGTATCGCCATTTGCATAGTAAATGAGTGCAGCTTTACATAACAGACCAGGGTTCTTACTTTTAGTAATCATCGATTTGTCAATGTACTTTTTAGCATTTGCAAAATCTTTCTTTTTATAAAACACCCAGCCTAATGTTTCATTTACATCAATGTTAGCGGGCCTGCGGTTATATTCGGCCATTGCATGACTCATTGCCTTATTGTAGTCATTTAATTGAAGGTAGGCGTAGGCTAATTCTTTATCAGAATAATGTCCTGCATTTTCATCATTCGTTTCAGTTGTACGCGTCATTTCATCAATAACTTTTTTATTCAACGCAATGGATTTATCTTTTTGGCCGGCTTTATCCAGTGCTGCTGCAAGTGAAGATTCTATATGGATATCATTACTGTTTTCTCTTGCTGCACTCAGGTAATATACAGCACTGTCAGGTTTATTTTCATACAACATGATGTTGGCCATTCCACTTAACGCCGGTGCATAAGACGGCCTTGCCGCAAGTGAAAGCTGATAAGTAAATAACGCTTTTGCTTTATCACCCATATTCTCATATAGTCTCGCAAGCTGAACCCTGCACCATTCTGTATTTTCTTCAGATGGTGTACCTGCATCTACTGCCATTTGCATCGCATTAACTGCACCGGGATAATCACCATAAATTTCTCTGAGGTAGGATATCCTGGAATAAGAACGCATATCAGGCCGTGCCGTTACCATTTTATCTGCAGCATCTACAGCAGACTTATAATCTCCCAGTTCAACATTAGCATCTGTAAGTAACCCATAAACAAATGAATTATTTGCATTGATGGATAAAGCTGTATTAGCAGTTTGCAGTGCATCAGAAAAATGATGCTGAGATAATTGTAATAATGATTTTAAAAGCAGTGCTTCGTATTCATTAGGATTAGAAGCCAGTATTTTATCAACCGTTACCAGCGCAGCTTTATCATAGTAATTATAATTTCCACTTTGCCGGGCTTCCAGGATGTATGTATTTGCTAATGCCAGTGCTGATTTTGTATTGGAAGGGTCAGATTGTAATTGCTGAATCAATTTTTCAGAGCGCTGGCTTGCCACTTTATATTCAGCAGCATTTGCGTTTCCTTTACGGGGAAGGAAATGATATACCTTGTTTTCATTCTCCTCTTTGGTATGCTTGTACTTAAAGAAAATAACAGTAATAGCTGCACCAAATAATAAAAGAAATAAAATATAGTAACGCTGTTTCATAACGGGGAAATTTAAAAATAAGGTTGCACCCTTATTATGGATGCAACCTTATCATTTTTATTGCTTAATTAATTTTAATG
>JANNZE010000028.1:0-4576 GCA_031410455.1 Chitinophagaceae bacterium
CTGCAAGAACGGTAACAGGCTCCAAACATATAATCACGTTAAAGAACGGAAAGAAAATATTGCTTGATTGCGGCATGTTCCAGGGAATGGGGCCGGAAACAGATGAATTAAATCACGACTGGGGATTTGAACCATCGGAGATCACCTATATGATATTGTCGCATGCTCATATTGATCATTGCGGCCTGATACCTAAATTAATAAAGGATGGTTACAAGGGAAAAGTTTTCTGTACACCGGCAACGCATGATCTTGCCGCAGTTCTGCTGGAAGATTCTGCGGGTATACAGGAAAATGATGCAAAGATGGCGAATAAACGAAAAGCCATACAGAATCTGCCATACCTGAAACCATTATATACTACTGAAGATGCGATCAGCGCCATGGATGCTTTTGTGATGGTGAATTATGGTACATGGCACAGAATTGATGACGACATTGAATTCAGTTATACAGATGCAGGTCATATCATCGGAAGTGCATGTGTTCATTTAAGAATAAAAGAAGATACCAGGATCACTACCATCACATTCAGTGGTGATGTAGGCCGTTACAGGGATATCATCCTGAAATCGCCGGAATCATTTCCGCAGGCGGATTATGTTATTTTAGAATCTACTTATGGTAACAGTTTGCACGATGAGCATACACCAACGGTTGAAATGTTGTTGGAGTGGATTAAAAAAACCTGCCTGCATAAAAAAGGAAAACTCATTATTCCTGCGTTCAGTGTGGGCAGAACACAGGAATTATTGTTCTCTCTGAATCAGCTCGAAATTGAAAATCGTTTACCTCAGCTTGAATATTTCGTAGATAGTCCGCTCAGTTATAAAGCCACACAGATCGTAAAAAGATATCCGCAGTATTTCAATAAACGCATTCAGAAAATTCTGCAGAATGATGATGATCCGTTTGCATTTACCGGTTTAAAATTCACCACGTCTGTTGATGAATCAAAACTGCTGAATTATAAAAAAGATCCCTGTGTGATCATTTCTGCAAGCGGAATGGCAGATGCAGGAAGGATCAAGCATCACATCAGTAACAATATTGAGAATAGCAGGAACACCATTTTATTCACGGGTTATTGTGAGCCCAATTCCCTGGGCGGCAGATTAATGAAGCATCCACAGGAAGTTAATATTTTCGGTCAGCCACATGAGGTGAATGCCACGATCGGAGAGATGCGCAGCATGAGTGCTCATGGTGATTATGATGACCTGATGCAGTTCCTTGGATGCCAGGATCCCAAAGCCATTAAAACATTATTCCTGGTTCACGGTGAATATGATGTTCAGGTGGATTTTAAAAAAAGGTTACAACGAAAAGGATTTGAAGTGGAAATTCCGGAAAGACATTCAACATTTTCTTTGAACCCGTGAGGTTACAACCTCGCTGCATCCGATTTCTCCCTGGTCCTTTTAAACTCTGCGCCAATCTTCCATTTTGGCCAGGTGCGGCAGTTGGCCAGTGTGGTACCGAGTTTAAAATATAATTCAAGGTCTAAGATCGCACCTTCCAGTTTCCAGGATGTGTTGTATTCGTCTGATGGACGATGATAATGTTTGAGGCGGTATTCATCTTTCAATTTGCCCACTTCCACTTTGGTATAACCTTCCATATCCACGCCATCATCGAAATGCAAAGAGGGAACTCCTTTTTTCGCAAAATTAAAATGGTCGGAACGGTAATAATATCCAGATTCAGGATGGTCTTCATCAGCCAGGTAACGGTTTTGTTTTTTTGCTTCAATTGCCAAAAGGTCTTCCAGTTCTGATAAACCTTTTCCCACTGAGATCACATCTTTTGTTATGCCTAAATAATTCACACCATCCATATTAATGTTGGCCACCGTTTTCTCCAGGGAAAATAACGGATGGTCAGCATAATATGCAGAACCCCATAATCCTTGTTCTTCCGCAGTTACAGATAAAAAAACGATCGTTCTTTCCGGTGGTGTAGCTGCATTTTTAAAGGCACGGGCAATTTCAAATAATCCTACAACTCCTGTTGCATTGTCAAATGCACCATTGTAAATACTATCCCCTTTTTCATCCGGCACACCTATTCCCAGGTGATCCCAATGTGCGGTATATATAATAGTTTCATCCGGATATTTTGAACCTGTAATTTTTCCGATCACATTTTTAGTCGAATTATATTCCACCTGCACTTTCATGGAAGTGCTGGCTGTGATCGGCAATGGGATGGCTGAAAAATCTCTTGTGCCTGCGGTTTTCATTAATTCAACGCCATTGAAACCTGCAGCATTTATGATTTTTACCGCCGCACTATCTGTGATCCATCCGATCATATCACAATTCGGTTTTTCTTTTCCTCTGTAATCTAATTGCATTCTTGACGTATTGAAATTACCTTGTACAACTTTGAAAGGATATCCTGCTGCTTCGCTTTGGTGAATGATCAGGCATCCTTTTGCACCATGCCTGGCCGCTTCTTCATATTTATACATCCATCTTCCATAATACGTCATGGTTTTCCCTTTGAATATAGAGTTGTCACCATATTGAAATCCCGGATCGTTTACCATCACCAGCACCACTTTTCCTTTTACATTGATACCTGCATAATCATTCCAATGGTATTCCGGAGCTACCACACCATAACCTGCAAAAACGAATTCTGTTTTATCGAGTGTTTGTTTCGTTTCCGTTCTATCTGTCCACACAATATAATCCTGCGGTGCTTTCAATTTTATTTTGCCATAAGGAGATTCAATGTTCATTACAGAATCAGCTGTTGCTTTGATGTTTGACATCGGTACATCCTGAAAATAACTTTCACCGTTTCCCGGCTCCAGGCCAAGCGAAGCGAATTTGTTTTTGATGTAATTCACCGTTTTTTCTTCACCTGCCGTGAATGGCTTTCTTCCCTGGAATTCGTCTGATGAAAGTTCAAGCAATTCATTTTTGAAACTGTCAACACTCATCACAACTGGGTTTTCAGATGGAACGGTTTTACCGTTATTACAGGAAAACATGGCCGGCAATAACGAAATGATAAAAATTCTTTTCATGTATTTTATTCAGCTTTTTTGAATGGGCTGATTTACCCATTCGTTATTTACCATTCTCCATATTGATAATGGATTTTCATTTTTTAATTCATCGGGCAAAAATTCATCCGGCCAGTTCTGAAAGGAGATGGGCCTTGCAAATCTTTTTATTCCATCTGCACCTACAGAAGTAAAACGGCTGTCAGTGGTAGCAGGAAAAGGTCCGCCATGTTGCATCGCCAGGCAAACTTCCACACCGGTAGGCACTCCATTCCAGATGAACCTTCCGCATTTTTCCATTAAGATATCTTTCAGAGACATATTATCTGATAATTCTGTAACGGTGCTGATCAATGTTGTTGTTAATTGTCCCTCTATTGCTCTTGCAACGGTAAGCATTTCTTCGTTATCCCCGCATTGTACAACAATTGAATAAGGGCCGAAAACTTCCTGCTGTACGATAGGGTTTTGAATGAACAACTTTGCGTCGATGGTTGCAATTACAGCTTCTCCGGAATAATTACCTTCAATATCTTTTGAATGGGCTATTTCTGTTACGCCTGGCTGTTGCAAAGCGATCTCTTTTTTTGAAATGTAATTTTCATAGATCCCGACGTTCAGCATTGCCGCAGGAGCCGTATTTTGAATATTTTCAGCCAGCCTGTTCATAAATAATTGCAGCGACTCATTCCTTATCGCCACTATAATTCCCGGATTAGTACAGAATTGTCCTACACCTAATACGATACTGCTGCTGATTTTATCTGCTAATCCAGGCGGATCTTCTTTTAATTTTTCCGGGAGGATAAATACCGGGTTCACGCTTCCCATCTCAGCAAAAACAGGAATGGGTTCCTTACGCTGGTTTCCCCAGTCGAATAATTGTTTTCCTCCTGAAAAAGAACCAGTAAATCCAACTGCTTTTATCAAAGGATGTTTCACCAGCGTTTCACCCACTATATTTCCCTTACCTTTTATGTTTTTGAAAATAGCTTCCGGAAGACCGCATTTCTCAATGGCATTCCAAATGGCAGCGGCAACTGCATCACCTGTTTGAATATGTGCAGGATGTGCCTTTACGATCACTGTGCATCCCGCACCGAAAGCACATGCGGTATCTCCGCCGGCAGTGGAATAGGCGAATGGGAAATTGCTGGATCCGAAAACCACAACAGGCCCTAAGGGAACCATGGTTTTCCGGATATCCGGTTTCGATGGAGTTCTGTTTACATCTGCGTTGTCTATACGCACATCCAGCCAGAAACCTTTTGCACAATGTTCTGCATAACTCGTTAGCTGAAAAAGGGTTCGTGTTAATTCTGAATGTAGTCTTTCTTTGGTAAGGTTCGTTTCCAGAATTGCAAGCCCTATCAAAACTTCTCTTCGGATCTCCAGCTCTTCCGCAATTGTTTTTAATAAACGGGCACGTTGCTGTAATGAAGTTTTTTTGAAACTTTGAAATGCCTTGTAAGATGCCTGCACTTCTGATTCTATGCCTGCAGGGTTTGCATCGGTTTGCATGGTAAATATGTTGTGCAATAAAGTTAAATGATCGGCAGG
>JANNZE010000029.1:0-7413 GCA_031410455.1 Chitinophagaceae bacterium
TAGGCATTGATCAGGCCCGGAACGCCCAGTAAGGTACCTCCGAAATACCTTACCACCACCACCATCACATTGGTCATTTGCTTACTGTCGATCTGGCCAAGTATCGGTTTTCCAGCCGTTCCGGATGGTTCACCATCATCACTTGAACGGAAAGCATTCAAATCAGTTCCTAACCGGTAGGCAAAACAATGGTGCACGGCTTTGGGCTGTTCTTTTTTGATGTGGAGCAGGTTTTTTTTGAATTCCTCTGCGGTGGAAACAGGAAATGCATAAGCAATAAAACGACTTCCCCGTTCTTTGAATTCGGCTGTTGCTGTTTTATCAATAGTAAAATAAAATTCTTTTTCGCTAAGTGCGGTCATGTTCACGGTATTCAATTCGGTCGTTCAATAAATGTATTTGTGATACCAGTCTGGAAAATAGTAAAACCGGTGCTGCCAACCCATCCGTTAATTTCATCGATTGATTGGTTATAATTCTGGCTTCATCCCACAGATCAGCATCAATAAATGATTGTATGGTTTTTGCGCCACCTTCCACAATGAGCGAAGTTAACATCCTATGGTGCAATAAACTGATCAGCACTGCGAGCACATTTTCATCTTCACCTATTTTATAAAAAGAATTGTTTAATACATCTTCCTGCTTCTTCGCATTTAGAATAATGGAAAGCGATTCATTATTATAAATTTGATGACCGGATGGTACTTTTAAATGTTTATCAATGATAATTCTCACAGGATTTCTACCCGGAACCAGCCTTGTGGTCAGCAACGGATCATCTGTTAAAGCTGTTTGTGTGCCTACCATTATGGCTGCTTCTTCACTTCGCCATTGATGAACCAGCCTGTCTGTAAGTGCATTGGTTATTTTGGTGGATTGTCCTTTTTCAGATATATATCTATCTGCAGACTGCGCCCATTTTAAAATTATATAAGGCCGCTGTTGCTGATGAAATGTAAAAAATCTTTTGTTGAGGTCTTTTGCTTCAGATTCGCATATACCATCTGAAACTACAATGCCTGCTTCTTTTAATTTTTGAATTCCTGTACCATTTACTTTTTCATACGAATCCCTGCAGGCAATCACCAACTTTTTGATTCCCTGCTGAATGATGAGATCTGTACAAGGAGGTGTTTTTCCATAATGATTACAGGGTTCCAGGGAAACATACAAAGTGCTTTCCGGTATAAGGTGCTGTTTATCTGCAGGAACATTATTTATGCATTCCACTTCAGCATGCGGCGCACCATATTTTGTGTGATAACCTTCGCCGATGATCACGTCATTATATACAAGAACAGACCCTACCATTGGATTGGGTGCAACTTCCGGCCTTCCCAATTCTGCAAGCTGAAGACATCTTCTCATATATTTCTCCTGCAATGCTTTCGTATCCATTGCAGCAAAATTAGTTTAAGTTTGTTGGTATGACGGTCAGGAATCTTCACCAGGATTTTTTAGGGCAATGCAGGAATGTATATTCTGACGGTGAAGCTGCAGCTATTACGTCCATCATTTTTGAATGTGTTACCGGTTTGTATAAAAGTGATATTATTTTAAATCCTGACAGAATTTTATCAGAAGAAGAAAACATACGACTGCAGCAATGCCTGAAAGAAGTACTGGATCACAGACCCGTTCAGTATATAACCAATGAAGCCTGGTTTCACCAGATGAAATTACATGTTTGTGAAGATGTGCTGATTCCAAGGCCCGAAACAGAGCAACTCGTGGAAATAACGATCTGTTTTTTAAATGACCGCCAGGAACAAAGAGTGATAGACATAGGAACAGGCAGCGGATGTATACCTGTAGTGATCAAATGGAATGTTCCGTCTGCACAGGTTACGGCCATTGATGTTAGCGAAGCGGCATTGCGTATTGCCGAAAAAAATGCAACCGAACATAAAACTGAAATTTGCTTTTTACAGAATAATTTTCTGAATGTAGAGGAATGGAAAAAACTGGGGGTTTACGATGTGATAGTCAGCAATCCTCCTTATATCCCTTTGCAGGAAAAAGATTCACTCGATAAAAATGTACAGTTTTATGAACCCCATCTTGCTTTATTTGTAGATGATGAATCGCCTTTATTGTTTTATGAAAAAATAGCTTTGTTCGGTAAAGAGCATTTAGCAAAGTCAGGCGAAATTTTCATGGAAGTACATGAGAAATATGCAAATGCCGTGTCTGATTATTTCAGAAACAATGGTTATGAAACCAAGACCATCAAAGATATGTTCGGGAAATTCCGGATTGTAACGGCTATTCACTGCCCGTAACGGTTGCGGAAGTGGTAGCGCCTAATTTACGGGCTACTTTCATCACTCTCACCACTTCACCCCATTGCGCTATGGAATCTGCATTGATCACGATGGCAGGTTTGATACTGTCGCCTTCATTGATGTATTTCCTGAGCGCCGATTCCAGTGAATCGGTGGATGTGAATTTTGATCCTACAAATATTTTTTTGTCTTTGCTGATACTCACCACCACACTTTGTTTTTGCTTGGTATCACTCTTTGCTTTAGGAACGCTCATCTTGATCACATTCGGATTGGCCAGCGTGGAGATCATCAGGAAGAACATCAGCAGTATGAACAATATATCATTCAGCGGACCTGTATCCACTTCTGAATGTTCATCTCTTAATTTATTTTTTCTAAGGCCCATTTGATCGGTTACGATTTCTGAAATTGATTAACGCGTAGGTTCCTGCAGCATATCTATAAATTCAAAACTGGCTGCTTCCATCATGTTGGCGGTACGGTTGATCTGTGTGTCTAAATAACTATGACCTAAATAGGATAACATACCAATGATCAAACCACTGGCAGAGGTGATCAGTTTGATATACATGGCATCTGCGATCTGGCTTATAGAAGGATTGGCAATGGTGGCAAATTGTTTCAATAAAAGTACCAGTCCCACGATCGTTCCCACAAAACCAAATAACGGTGCAATACGCGATATCACGGAAAGCATACCCAGGTTCTTTTCCATTTTATACATTTCGAGTTTGCCCACATTGTCCATACTGTTTTCGATGGCTTCAATTGGTTTGCCGATCCGCTGAATGCCTTTATCAATCATTCTTGCAACAGGGTTTTGTGTATTTTTCGCCAGGCTCCTGGCAGCGGCAATATTTCCGTTGGTGATATGATCACGAATAATGCTCATGAAATTTTCATCTACTTTCCCGGCTTTTCGTATCACCAGTAATCGCTCAATAAAAAAGAAAACGGCCAGTGCAAAAAGAATAAAAAGTGGAATCATCAACGGCCCGCCTTTACTCAGGAGGCTCCAAACGGATTCTACCTGTTCACCTGATGCTGCTGAAGTTGATAATGTATCTGTCTGTAAAAAGAATGTAAACATTGAATGTATTTAAAACGCTGATGTTGTGGTGTGCAATAAAACAAATCTATATGGAATAGCCGTACAACAATTTGTTAATTAATCCGCATCGCGGTGAACAGCTTCCATTGAAAATGCCGGAAGACAAACACTCCAGTATTCGCATTCTTCCTCAAACGGATTGCTGTACCGTACGCGGCTTCCTTTTTTTATGAGAATACTTTCACCTGCTTTCAGGATGATTATCTCCCCGTCAATTTCAAATTGTTTCTGTCCCCGGCTTACCAGGGTGTATTCGTCAAATTCCGGTTGCTGAAAAGGTTCAGCCCAGTGCGGAGGTGCCACCATGTGAGCAATGCTTAATTCATCGTTGCCTGTGCTTGCTTTTCCGAAATGTTCTTCAATTAATTTTCCGTCTGTGGTGGGAAATACCACGGGATTATCCTGTTTGAAATACGGCATTGATTAATTTTTATCTTTCAATTCCTGCATGGCCATGATCTGGCGCATGGTTCTTTCCATTCCATCGCTGCTGCCATCGAGAAAGATCACATTTCCTTTGCCATATTCTGCAAAGTTTTTAATGGCTTCCACCCACATACTAAACAGGATCACATTTGTATCGAGGTTAGCCTGTTTCATTTCTGAAGCAGCATTGCTCATACCTTTGGCCACTTCCTCCCGGAACAGAGCCACACCCTGGCCGCGTAATTGCGCTGCTAATCTTTCTGCTTCTGCTGCAATCTTAATGGCATTTCCTTCTGCTTCTGCAGATTTTGTTTTGGTGATCAACAATGCCTGTCCTTCATTTTCTGCCGCAGCTTTCAGATTGTTGGATGCAACCACTTTACTCATACTCTCTATAATGGCCTGGTCAAAAGTGATGTCGTTGATCTGCAGATCCTGTAAATGATAGCCCCAGTCTTCCAGCGACTGATCCACATGCTCCTTTACAAATTCCACGATATCTCTTCTCAGTATCAGTATTTCTGCCTGTTTTTTTGTAGCTACGAAAGCCCTGATATTTCCTTCGATCGTTCTCACCAGCGCCTGCATCAGATCTTTATCACTGAAAAATTTAAAGGCCACTTTCTTAATGGTATCTTCCGCTTCGTTCTGAACACTATACAGCAACATGCTTTTAAAATATACATTTGCCTGGTCAACGGTAACTGCCTGAAATTCCAGTTCAACAGAGCGGTTCTGAATACTCACTCTTTTATACACTTGGTCTAAAAATGGAATTTTAAAATTGAGGCCCGGCCGGCGAATGGCCTGGAATTTTCCGAGACGTGTGATCACTGCGATCGTACCCTGGTTTACGGTAAATAATCCCAGGAATATCAAAAGCAATAAAACCAGAATGTACCAGTATTCAATAATGTTTTGCATACATTTATTTTGTGTAAGTTATAGAATAATACCTGTGCTGTATCAACTGTTTTCTTCCCAAACTTTACAAAGGTGCACAATGGATTCAGTAGCCAGCATCATATCTTTAACACTTATCCATTCCAGCTTGCTGTGAATATTCTGCATTCCTGTGAATATGTTGGGACAAGGCAATCCCATAAAACTTAAACGGCTGCCATCTGTTCCGCCCCTGATACTTTCGGTGGTCTCTTCCATTCCTGCCCTGCGGATAGCTTCTGCAGCGTAAGCAGCAACCTGGGGATGAAGATCCAGCACTTCTTTCATATTCCGGTACTGCTCATGTTTTTTATATTCCATGGACGCACCCGGAAATTGAGCCACCACCAACTCTGCTGATTTTTTTAAGCGGTCGTGATGTTCCTTCAGTTTTTTTGTATCGAAATCCCGTACTATAAAACTGATCACCGTTTTTTCGGCAATACCGTTCAATGCAACGGGATGTACAAACCCTTGTTTTTTATAGGTTGTTTCCGGGCTCCATTCTGTCTTCGGCAATGCGTCGAGTATGGCGCCTGCAATTTTCATGGCATTCACCAGTTTATTTTTAGCATATCCCGGATGTGCAATTACACCATGAACTGTAATGGCAGCACCATCCGCACTGAACGTTTCATCTTCCAGGCTTCCGGCTTCGCCACCATCCAGCGTATACCCGAATTGAGCGCCTACTTTTTTCATGTCGATTTTAGCCGTTCCCTTTCCTACCTCTTCATCAGGTGTAAAAATGATCCTGATCTCTCCATGAAGAATTTCGGGATGCTGAACCAGGTACGTGGCAGCCTGCATAATAATGGCCACTCCACTTTTATCATCAGCACCTAATAAAGTGTTGCCACTTGCGGTGATGATGTTCTGCCCGATGTGCTTTTTCAGGTATTCCGAATTTTTTACACTCAGAACCTGTGTTCGATCGTCGGGCAGAATGATATCCTCTCCATTGTAATTTTTATGAAGGAGCGGTTTTACATTCGTACCACTGCAATCCGGTGCAGTATCCACATGTGAGCAGAATGCAATAACCGGAATATTCTTTTTGACAGAATTGGCGGGGACGGTTGCATAAACATATCCATACTCATCCATTTCTGCCTGTAAGCCGAGTGCTTTTAATTCAGCAAATAATATTTTGCTTAGGTCTTTCTGCTTCTCTGTGGTTGGAAAATTGTCAGATTCAGGATCACTCTGGGTATCTACCTGAACGTATCGCATAAAACGTTCGGTAAGTGCAGTGCCGTCTATTTCGATCATTCTTTTTTTTGCAAACATAAACGAAAACGAAAGAGCAAAAAAAAAGCAGCTCTTATCGAACTGCTTTTTATATTGACGGAAGCCGGTATTATTCCCCTATCTCCACTAATTCGATATCGAAAACCAGTTCCTGGCCAGCCAGGAAATGATTCGCATCTAAAATAATTACTTCCGGTTTTACTTCTTTCACCACCACCGGCACAGGCTGACCGTACTGGTTGCTGAGGGTAAGCTGCATTCCCGGCTCCAGCACCATTTCGGCCGGAACATTTTCTTTTGGAAATTCTATGATGGCCTCATCACTTTTTTCACCATAGCCATCTGCTGCAGAGATGTTCACTGTTTTTTTATCGCCTACGTTCATACCCGGCAATGCTGCATCAAATCCTTTGATCATTTGTCCTGCACCCACTGTAAACTCCAGGGGTTCTCTTCCTATGGAAGAATCAAATTGTTCACCGTTAGTTAATTTTCCAGTATAATGAACTTTCACTACATCACCTTCTTTAACCTGTTTCATAATGTTAATTTTACATGGTTTTATTCAACGGTGCACAACTGCAAGGCGTTGGTTGATATTTTAATTTATTTTACACCGGCTAACCAATGTGGCGGCAAGTTATTAAAAAAACCAAAAGACATACTCATCTCCCATTAACTCATGAAATTTATCATCATACTTTGTGCCATCCTGATGGTCATCCAAACGAACGGTCAGAAACGCATCATTCCCGGAGCGGAAAGGATGGAAGTATACGTTCCCATGCTCAAAGGCAAGTCTGTAGCGGTTTTCGCCAATAATTCCAGCCTTGTTCAGCAAACTCATCTTATTGATACGCTGATCAGGTCCGGTATTAACGTGATAAAAATATTCGGCCCTGAACATGGTTTCCGCGGTGATGCCAATGCCGGTGAAAAAGTTAAGGACGGCCTCGACAAAAAAACAGGTTTGCCTGTCATCAGTTTATATGGGTCTCATAAAAAACCTACTAAAGAAGACCTTAAAGATGTGGATGTTCTCTTATTTGATATCCAGGATGTGGGCGTCCGTTTTTTTACGTACATATCTTCACTTCAATATTACATGGAAGCCGCTTTTGAAAATGCCATTCCCCTGATGATACTGGACAGGCCCAATCCGAATGGGTTTTATGTGGACGGTCCTGTGCTGGAAAAGGAACAGGCCTCTTTTGTGGGCATGCAGCCTGTTCCGGTAGTTTACGGAATGACCATTGGAGAATATGCTATGATGCTTTCCGGAGAAAAATGGCTTACACCCGCTGCCAATGCCAGGGCGGAATATTATAGAACCGCAGAAAATTCTACAGACACTCCTTTTCATTTCCAGATCATCAAATGCAAACAGTACGA
>JANNZE010000030.1:0-2602 GCA_031410455.1 Chitinophagaceae bacterium
ATCAAAATACCATTGGTAGCTGACTGCATTTGTACTGTTGTTGATAAAGGTAACGGATTGGCCTTGCTGTATAATTCCATTATAGGCTGGTGTGAAGCCTGATATAACAGGACAGTTTATGGTAATGGTATCATAAGAGTCAGCCGGAAGACATAGAGCCGGGGATCCACTTTCTACATGTAGTTTTATAATATAGACGCCTTGTACATTAAAAAAATAACTGTAATTGAAAGCTGTAGAAACGGGAGTGCCGTTTATATACCATTGGTAGGAAACGCCATTGACAGAGGTATTATTGAAATTGATGTTGGTTCCTGCAGGTGCATTCAACGCACTACTTGTAAAATTGGCGGTAACCGGGGAGTTACAGGGTGTTTGGCAACTCAGGCATTGCAGGAGAGAATTTCTTACATTGGTAATGGTCCAGTTCATTCTATCCGCCTGGCCTTGCGTAAATACATTCATGCAATTAAAATTCCCATAATCCATGTAATCCTCTGTAAGGTCATTCATGTCAACAGAAAAACCTGACGCTACATCGGTGGAACAACTGTTTACGGCAATGCCGCAATTGGTATAAGCGGTAGAATTATCCGGTGGCGTATCACAAACTTTATCACCATCAGTGAGACAGTTGTTGTTGGTGCAACCACCTTCAAATGTGTGATAAAGGCCCAGGTAATGGCCCATTTCATGGGTGATGACCACATCATTTTTGTAGGAACTTCCAAAAAAAGCTGCTTCTTCAATTATACCGTCAAAATTACTCCCATGCGCTGATGGTAAATATGCATAACCTGCCACTGAACCCGGTATGGAATTTACCAGCCAGATATTAATATAGCAGCGGGTATTCCAGCGGTTTAAATCTTTCACATTCAAATCATCAGAATAGTAACTGGGACCACCCATGTTCGTATAGGCAGATACGTTTCTTGTAATTCCGTTGGTAAGGTTACCATTGGGGTCCCGTTGGGCAAGGCAAAACTGTATATTGGTATTTACGCCTGTTGCAGGATTATAATAACCGGAATTAGCATAGGCTTCATTCAGGTGTTGTATGCCGGCGAGTACAGTAGCATCACTTATGTTTTCGGAACCGTTATTATGAATAATATGTACTACAACAGGAAGTGTTACAACAGATTGCGGTTGTTGTATCCTTTGCCCGGATTCTTTAAATAACAGCAACTGTTGTTCAATTTGGTCATTGAGTTTTTTATAGTAGGAATTTTTCTTATACAACTGTACCATTATATCGCCTGAACCACAACTTGTTTCACCTTTCCCTGAAAATCCAATTTGGGCATTTGAAAAAGAAATTGATAATAAAAAAAATACAAAGAGGGAAGTGAATTTAAAATTCATATTATTAAAATAGCTATGAATAAAGATACTAATACAGAAGTTTATAAATTAGTTTGATATTAAGGTATTAGACCTTTAATTAATATTTGATTAAACATTTTGTCAGAACATATTTTTTTATTTACACGAAACGGAAGATATTTTTTGTTTTAAAATTTTTGTAGGAGGTTTATTTTCTTTTTTCAAAAAGAAACAAAAAGGCCCGGCAATCGATATGCTGCCCGATTTCCGTTACAGTTATGTTGAGCTTCGATAAAAAGTAAATTCGGCTTTTGAAATACTATTGTTCAATTTTCATCAAAGATTTAACGCCTATAAATTTATATAACCCTTCCGCCCCCCCCCGCATCCCACTTCCCGCATTAAATCCACTTAATTCCCATTTAATTCCAAATTATACCTTATCTTCGCGGCCGCTAAAAGATGCAGCAACAGGTTCTTCGCTGTACTATTTAGCATACTATGAGAGAGATAATCTGACATATCATCACGCGTCGCGGAACTGCCACAGGTAATCCTGTGTAAACGATCTCTTATTCAACAACAAATTTTTAATTCTTAATTATATACAATGGCCGATTTACGTTATCAACGAAATTTTGGTATTGCCGCTCACATTGATGCCGGTAAAACCACCACCACCGAGCGTATTCTTTATTATACCGGTGTAAACCATAAAATTGGTGAGGTGCATGATGGCGCTGCCACTATGGACTGGATGGCGCAGGAGCAGGAAAGAGGTATTACCATTACTTCCGCTGCTACAACGTGTTTCTGGAACTTTCCAATGGTTCAGAATAAAAAAACTGCCGATACTAAACAATATAAATTCAACATCATTGATACACCGGGTCACGTGGATTTTACCGTAGAGGTAGAGCGTTCTCTTCGTGTACTGGATGGTTTATTGGCTTTGTTCTGTGCCGTGTCTGGTGTAGAGCCACAATCTGAAACAGTTTGGCGCCAGGCCAATCGTTATAAAGTTCCCCGTATCGGATTCGTTAACAAAATGGACCGTTCCGGTGCTGATTTCTTAAATGTAGTAAAGCAGGTGAAAGAAATGCTGGGTGCTAAAGCTGTGCCTTTGCAATTACCTATCGGAGCAGAAGATAATTTTAAAGGTGTGGTGGATCTGATCACCATGAAAGGAATGATATGGGATGAAGCAGGACAAGGTATGACCTTTAATGAAGTACCCATCCCGGAAGATATGGTAGAAGAAGTGAACGAATGG
>JANNZE010000031.1:0-9426 GCA_031410455.1 Chitinophagaceae bacterium
CAAATGAACGATCTTCCGGAATCTATCAAACACCTGGTAAAAGGCGGTGGATCTTTAACAGCACTTCCGATTATTGAAACACAGGCGGGTGACGTTTCTGCCTACATCCCAACCAACGTGATCTCCATCACCGATGGCCAGATCTTCCTGGAAGGTAACCTCTTTAACTCAGGTATCCGCCCTGCGATCAACGTGGGTATCTCTGTAAGCCGCGTGGGTGGTAATGCACAGATCAAATCCATGAAAAAAGTGGCAGGTACACTTAAACTCGATCAGGCACTTTACCGTGAACTGGAAGCGTTCAGTAAGTTTGGTGGAGACCTGGATGCAGCTACCAAGAATGTGATCGATAAAGGTGCCCGAAACGTGGAGATCCTAAAACAACCCCAGTATTCTCCGTTTACCGTGGAAAAACAGGTTGCGGTTATTTACCTGGGTACGCAGGGTTTATTAAGAGAAGTGGCCGTAAAAAAGGTAAAGGATTTTGAAGAACATTTCTTAATGGAAATGGACAACAAATTACCGGATGTACTGGCTGAATTCAAAAAAGGTAATTTGCCGGAAGATGGTCTGAAGAAAATGGTGGACCTGGCAAACGGCCTGATACCTCAATACAAATAAATAAATACTTTTTATATTTTTTAAAAGGCTTCCGAAAGGAAGCTTTTTTTATGGTTCATTGTTACGTAAATGCCGTAATTATCAATGCACTGAACAATAAATCAGGATTTTTTCTGTTATGGATTCATCTAAAGTCAATCCAAATCATGAAGAAGTTATTACTGGTAGTACTCCTGTACTTTTTTGCGTTGTCGCATAAAACGTATGCAGAAGGTACCAATCCGGTTTCCCCTAATGTAAATAACATTTCAGCTTTATTGTTAAGTTATGACAGATTAAGCGGTGCATATTTCAATTGCCCGGAAGATAACAGGTTGTACTTTAACATAAAAGACCATAGTAAAGAGAATCTGTTTTTTGGGTTCGACTGGCGGCAATATACATCCGCAGGTGGTGACGCTCCACGTTTGGAAAATCTGTATTACAGGATCCGCAAACCAAACGGTGCCGTCATAGCCGGACCTGCTTTATGGAATCCAACAAACCTTCCCATCGGAACAGGTGGTGCTGGTGTTATCAATTCCTACACTTCAGCTTTCAATGGTCCTAATATCGGCACTGTTACAACTGGTTATACTCCATTGGTATTTGATCCTGCAGAAAACGGAAATTTCTGGATTGAATTTTACCGGAGTGATGACAATGGCGCAACCATGATCACAACAGGAACAACAGGATTCAGCGGTACAAGAGCTATTGCTCCTTTATTTGATCTTACGGTGGCAGATAATACCACATTCCAGGTAAAAAAAGGAAGACTGCATTCTGATAAATGGGCATTTCTTGCCTGTGAACCCAATACCTTCAGAAATATTTCAGAAGCTTCGGCCTCACCTATTTTTTATGCCTATACAACGGATTCCGTTACGGTGAAGATCGATATCATGGATGGTTTTAAACCCATTGCCTATGATTTTGCAGTTAATAGTTATGGTGTAAGTGCAATCACAACTTCTAACCCATTTACTTCAAGCCGGAACTCAAGAAATGATGCCCAATCACCTTCCCTAAAGGATGGATACAAAGTGTTTTTAAATGTACCGGATCCTGCCATCTATGTGCCCGGGCATATGCCCGCTGTTCCACAGTTCGCAAGCCCTGCCATCATGGGGTGCGGTCCTTATTATTTAAAATTCATCACTTCCGATCCGGGTGATGTAAAAATATTTTTGAACCTGAATGGCATTCCGGGATATCAGCCAGGAACTGCAGACAGATATTTAGAAGCCTTCTCTCTTCCTGCTGGCATAAATTCAGTTGTTTGGGATGGACGCGATGGAATGGGATCTGTAGTTGCAGGCGGCACTACAGTAACACTTACTGTTACGGTGTTGAAAGGTCGTTTCAATGTTCCGATATACGATGCCGAAATCAACAGCGGTGGTATCACCATCGATATCATCACTCCTTATTTCGGCAGGCCCGACATGGTTTTCTGGAACGATGCCTTGCTTACAAATGTAGGTTCTTCGTGTGGGGGCACTGATGACAATCAGAATAATATTACCGGTGCAGGACTGGATAATTCATTTACAGGAGTTACGGCAATGCCTACACGTGCATGGAGCGGAAATGGTAATATGTTAAATGTGGTCCCTGCTCCTGTTAACGGAACTAATGAAACGGACGGCATACAATGCAGTGATTTCGGAAATGTGCGTACCCTCAATTTATGGGGATGGGGCGTAACCGTCAATTCAAATACAATCGACATTACATTCGGATGCCCAGTAAATACCACGTATGCTATTAATGATGAACACAGTACATGGATCAATACACCGGTTTCCGGAAATGTAAAGACTAACGATTTTGATCTTGAAGGCAATACGCAGGCGTTTGGAACATTTCTCAACCAGGCAACACTGGCTGTTATATCTTCCGGGGTTATTTTATCCGGCGTGTCAGAAAGTGGAAGTACGGTGGCCAATGCTGGAACTATAACTTTTAATGCGAATGCTGATTATACTTTTACACCGGCCACTAATTTTACAGGAACGGTTTCCGTACCGTATAAAATTTGCGATGATGCCACAGCCTGTGATACTGCTTATCTGCAGATAACTGTAAGCCCGATGCCGGTAAGCGGAATTAATTCTGTAATCGCCAATAATGATGAAAATATTTCTTACGGCCTTCCTGTAAATGGAAATATTTCAGAGAATGACCGCGATCCCCAGGGAGATCCGTTTTCTGTTACTTCCATAAGTGTAGGGAGTGTAGGAACATCCTTTACACTATCCGGTATAAAAACAAACGGACAAACGGCTGATGCCGGAACAATGATCATCTATGCAGATGGTACTTATACTTTCAATCCTGCAATTAACTTCGCCGGAAAGGTAACGCTCAACTATTCTATAACCGATGCACAAGGGGCTACCTCAACTGCCACCATTCGCATCAGGGTTATATACGACAGCAACGGACCCGATAATAATCCACCATTTGCAGGAGATGATTTTCTGTTTACAAATATGAATGTAGCCGTGAACGGATATTTTTTTACCAATGATAATGATTCTGACGGCGATCAGCTTTCCCTGAATAATGTTACGATCATCACGGGAGGTGCAAATACACCGATAGGATCTGCACTACCAACACAACAGGGAGGAACGGTAATTTTTTATGCAAATGGTACTTATCTCTATACACCTCCATTAAATTATGTTGGTCCGGATTTGATTTTATACACAATATGTGATCTTACCAGCACCCCACCGGGATCGCGATGCAGTAATGCTACCATTCACTTTTTAGTTGCACCGGTTTTATCAGTAAGAGGAACGGTATACAATGATGTGAATGGGATGACAGATAATCTGGTGAATGGATTCGGAACAGACGCAGGTGGTTTGAATGCAGTGCTGGTTGGTTCTGGTTTGATAGTGAAGGATGTGACAGCAGTTAACGGAAATGGCAGCTACCAGTTCCATAATATTTTATCTGGAAATTATTTTGTAATGATCACCAGTATCATACCAACCGTTGGAGCCATTGCACCTTCTGTTTCTATTCCATTGAACTGGGTACATACAGGCGAAGGAACCGTGGCATCCGGTGATGGAAATGCAGATGGAAGAACCAATATTTTTACCGTTGCACTGGCCGGTATTTCAAATGTGAATTTTGGTATTGAACAATTGCCGGAACCAATGATACTTAACTCAGACCCCCAGTACAATCCGGGCGGAACCCTCCAGGTGGAAGTACCTCCAGCTATTTTTGGGGGAACGGATCCGGACAATGGTCATATTAACGCTTTGAGGATAATTGGATTGCCGATTGAAGCAACTTCTATCGTGATCAATGGAACTCTCTTTAATGCTTCAAACTTCCCGGGAACCGGGGTACAGTTGGTTACCAATAATTTAGGTGAACCCACATTACCTATCACAGTAGATCCTTTAACCGATGGGTTACAAACTATAGAAATTCCTTATATAGTGGTAGACAATGCTATTCAGGATTCAAAAAATACAGGACTGGCCATCATACCATTTACTACCGCATTGCCGGTTACATGGGCGAATTTTACCGCACAGAAAAATAAAGAGACCGTAACATTGTTATGGCAAACTTTACAGGAATCTAATACCGATTATTTCGTTGTGGAACATTCAGTCAATAATCGTTTTTTCAATGCTATCGGAAGAGTTACTGCTGCCGGTAACAGCACACAGTTACTACGTTATTTCTTCGATCATGTAAAGCCTGTAGCAGGTATTAATTATTATCGCCTGAAGCAGGTAGACAAAGACGGTCGTTTCAAATACAGTGAAACCCGCATAGTGAAATTTGATAATGGCAGCCAGATAACCGTAAACCCTAACCCGGTAAAAGATATGATGAATATCAGCTTCCCGGATCATTGGGTGAACAGGGACGTAACGCTGAAATTATTCAATAGTTCAGGCCAGCTTGTTTTCACCAAAAATATTGTTCAGAGTAAAATCAATGAAACTTTAGAGATTGAAAAAATGCCGAACGGATCCTACATTCTTCAGGCTTTTCAAAATGAATGGAAGCCCGAAACAATAAAAATTCAGATCATGCAGTAAACAATCAAAAAATATTTATTTCTGAAAGACCATCTTAACCAGGTGGTCTTTTTGTTTAAAGGACGTTTTGTCAGCCTCTTTACCGGGGAATACTTTTTGCATCCTGAATGAAAATTATTTAAATGACTATTGGAATACTTGTCGTTTCCGTTGTTTTCATGCTGGCAGGCATGATTGTTCAGGCACGGCTGAAAAGTAAATTTTCGGAATACAGTAAATTCGGTACTGCCAGTGGTTTAAGTGGTAAGGAGATCGCTGAAAAAATGTTGCGTGACAATGGTATTTACGATGTAACAGTTACTTCCGTTCAGGGTTCGCTTACCGATCATTATAATCCGGCAAATAAAACAGTTAACCTCAGTGAAGAAGTGTACAATAACCGAAGTATATCTGCAGCAGCAGTGGCAGCGCACGAATGTGGGCATGCCGTTCAGCATGCAACCGCTTATTCGATGTTAATGCTGCGCAGCAAACTGGTTCCTGCCACGCAGATCAGCAGTACTTTATCACAATGGATCATTATTGCAGGCCTGGGTTTCATGGGATTCGGCGGCGGAAATCCAACCATATTACTCATCGGAATAATTTTATTTGCAGTAACAACTCTGTTTACCGTTGTTACATTGCCCGTAGAATTTGATGCTTCCCGCAGAGCGCTTGTATGGCTGAATACGGCGAATATTACCACACCGGCAGAAAAAGCCAAAGCACAGGATGCCTTAAAATGGGCTGCATTAACGTACGTTGTGGCAGCACTGGCTTCTATAGCCATGCTGGTTCATTATATTATGATTTATCAGAACCGGTCAAGGGATTAATACATCTCTGTCAAGTTCAATATCAGTGACTATATTTGCTAATACTTAATTTTTTTATATGGATTTTGGAAAAGAGTTTGAAAAATACGCAGTGAAACACAGGGGCATCAGCAGCAATATGCTGCATGGCTATGTTAAACATAATGTGACCAATTTAACGCCCAATATCATTGAAGAACGTCCGATGAATGTTGCGGTAATGGATGTGTACAGTCGTTTGATGATGGACAGGATTATCTTCCTCGGATATCCTATTTCTGACGAAGTGGCCAACATTGTAACTGCTCAGTTATTGTTTTTGGAAAGTACCGACAGGGTTCGTGATATACAGATGTACATCAACAGCCCCGGCGGTAGTGTATATGCAGGATTGGGTATGTATGATACGATGCAGTTCATAACACCTGACATTGCAACAATTTGTACCGGTATGGCTGCCAGTATGGGACAGGTATTGCTTTGTGCAGGTGCAAAAGGCAAACGTACCGCTTTAAAACACAGCCGTATAATGATGCATCAACCAAGTGCAGGTGCTGGCGGACAGGCAACGGATATTGAGATCACCGTAAATGAAATCAGAAAGGTCAAGCAGGAATTATATAGTATCACTGCTCACCACTCAGGGCAAACCATTGAAAAAGTGGCGAAAGATTCAGACCGCGATTACTGGATGACCTCACAGGAAGCCAAAGACTATGGACTGGTGGATGAAGTGTTAACGATCAACCCGCGTAAGTTGAAGAAAGATTAATATTCAACATTACCGTTTAAAAAATTCAAATTATAACAATGAGATTATTTTCAGATTCAATAAGAATGGATGAAGAAGAACCGGCACCACAGCAGCCGGAAAATCCAATGGAAAAAATGATGAGCGGATGGATGTTCGATAAAAAATTTATTGAGCAGCGTAAAGTGTTTTTATGGGGTGTAGTAGACGATAAATCGGCAAAAGATATTACCGACAGGCTGATTTACCTGGAAGCACTCGATCCGGGAAAAGAGATCACATTCTTTATCAATTCACCGGGTGGAATAGTTACCAGCGGAATGGTGATATATGATGCCATGCAGATGATCTCCTCTCCGGTAAGTACCGTATGTATGGGTATGGCTGCAAGTATGGGTAGTATTTTACTAAGCGGCGGCGAAAAAGGCAAGCGTTTTATCTTCCCTCACGGAGAAGTAATGATACACCAGCCAAGCGGTGGCGGAAGAGGTACCAGCGCCGACCTGGAAATTATGGCAGTGCAGATGCAAAAAACCAAATTGATGGGAGCAGAGATACTGGCTAAAAATTGCGGGCAAACTGTAGAAAAAATTCTGAAAGATTTTGACCGCGATTACTGGATGGATGCCAAAGAATCAATAGGTTATGGAATAGTGGATGCAATACTGGCTAAGATCTGATCTTAATAAATTATTTTCTGTACATGCACCTGATACCTGTCAGGTGCATTTTACATTTGTTTTTAATGCATCTCCGCGGTTTTTTGTTTAATTTTACATCAACAATCCTGTATAAAATTTCTATATGGCTAAGCAACAACAGATTTTACATTGTTCATTCTGCGGAAGAAGCAGGGAAGAAGTAAAAATCCTGATCGCAGGACAGGAAGGTCATATCTGTGAGAATTGTGTGGAACATGCTCAGGAGATCATTCAGCAGGAACTCGCACATAATCCGGATTCAAAATCTGCCACTACTTCTTCTTTCAAATTAACTGTAAGAAAGCCGGTGGAGATCAAAAAATTCCTGGATGAATATGTGATCGGCCAGGATGATGCAAAGAAAATTTTAGCAGTTGCCGTATATAATCATTACAAGAGGCTGAACCAGAAAGTGGAGAATGATGTGGAGATTGAAAAGAGCAATATTGTGATGGTTGGCGAAACCGGAACAGGAAAAACTTTACTGGCAAAATCCATTGCCCGTATGCTTAACGTTCCATTCGCCATTGTAGACGCTACTGTTTTCACGGAAGCAGGTTATGTAGGAGAAGATGTGGAAAGTATGCTCACCCGTTTATTGCAATCCTGCAATTATGATGTGACCGCAGCTGAAAGAGGAATTGTATACATTGATGAAATTGATAAGATCGCACGCAAGAGCGACAATCCTTCCATCACACGTGATGTAAGCGGAGAAGGAGTACAGCAGGGCTTATTGAAATTGCTGGAAGGAAGTGAAGTGCTCGTTCCGCCACAGGGAGGCAGAAAACATCCAGAGCAAAAATTAATAAAGATCAACACACAGCACATACTGTTTATTTGCGGAGGTGCTTTTGATGGCATTGACCGCATTATTGCACGCAGGGTAAATACCAATGCCATAGGTTTTAATGTAAATAAAGAAATGCAGGAATACCAGCATAACAATTTACTGCAGTTTGTAAATGCGGTGGATCTGAAACAGTTTGGCCTTATACCTGAATTATTAGGTAGATTACCAGTGGTTACTTACCTGAATCCGCTGGATGCGGAAACCCTGAGAAACATTCTTACAGAACCTAAGAACTCTCTCGTTAAACAATTCACCCGTTTGTTTGAAATAGAAGGTATTGCCCTGAAGTTTGAACCGGATGTGTACAATTTCATGGTGGAAAAAGCTTTGGAATATAAATTAGGCGCAAGAGGTTTACGCAGCATCTGCGAAAGCATTTTAACGGATGCCATGTATGAACTGCCTTCACAGAAAGTTAAATCATTTGATGTTACACTCGAATATGCACAACGTAAATTCAATATGAGTAAATTGAGTATGCTGAAAGTAGCATAGAAAGGTAAAAGGCAAAAGTTATAAGTAAAAAATCATATAGTAATCATATATACAATTGGTCATTTAGAAAACCTTCCTTTTATAATAACATAACGCTCCCTTACTTTTAGGTTTTTACTTTTTACCTTTTACTTTTTCTTTACTTACTTTCGTTCCACAAAATGTATCCAATGGTTGATGTAATTCTTGGTTTGCAATGGGGCGATGAAGGCAAAGGAAAGATCGTGGATTTTTTTGCGAAAGATTATCACCTGATCGCCCGTTTCCAGGGAGGACCAAATGCCGGGCATACGCTTTATCAGGACGGAAAAAAAATTGTTTTACACCAGATCCCAAGCGGTATTTTTCATGAAAATAAGATCAACCTGATCGGTAACGGAGTAGTGCTGGATGCTGTTACCCTTCGCAACGAATGTCAGCGTGTAGCAGATATGGGAGTTGACTATAAAAAAAATCTCTACATCAGCGAACGGGCACATCTCATTCTTCCTACGCACCGGGCACTGGATAAAGCAAGTGAAACATCAAAAGGAACAGATAAGATCGGGAGTACTTTAAAAGGAATCGGTCCTGCTTATATGGATAAAACCGGGCGTAATGGATTGCGTGTGGGAGATCTGCTGGATAAAAATTTTACTACACAATATATACGGCTTCGTTTAAAGCACCAGCGGCTGCTTGATAATTTCAATTTTCAGGAAGACATCTCTGCATGGGAAGAAGAATTTTTTGAAGCGCTGGAGTTTCTAAAAGAACTGAAGATTGTAAACGGAGAATATTTTATAAATGAAAATATAGCACAGGGAAAAAAAGTATTGGCAGAGGGAGCACAGGGCTCCATGCTGGATGTTGATTTTGGAACTTTCCCTTTTGTTACCAGCAGCAGCACTGTATCGGCGGGCGTATGTTCCGGTTTAGGAATTGCACCCCAAAAGATCCGTGACGTGATCGGAATTACAAAAGCATACTGCACAAGAGTAGGTAGCGGTCCCTTTCCCACAGAATTACACGATGAAGTAGGAGAATTCATCCGTAAAGCAGGAAATGAATTTGGAAGCACTACCGGCCGGCCAAGACGTTGTGGGTGGATTGACCTGGTAGCTTTACAATTTGCCTGCATGATCAATGGCGTAACCAAACTGGT
>JANNZE010000032.1:0-7190 GCA_031410455.1 Chitinophagaceae bacterium
AATGCATAACAGGAAAGATGCGGAACATGAAACGAAGCCATTATTTCCACATTTTCAGCCAGCATTTCATCTGTTAAATAAGGGGAACCATAAATAAGATCAGCGGAAAAGTTGGTAAACCCTGCTTCGTTGATCTGTCGTAGGCATTTCATAGAATCAATAGCAGTATGCGCCCGGTTCATCCATTTTAATTCTTCTGAAGAAAAAGTCTGAATACCTACACTCAGCCTGTTGATGCCGGTATGCAGCCATTCGGCAAGTCTTGCTACACTGATGTCATCCGGGTTTACTTCCAGTGTGATCTCCGCATCGGCAACTATTGTAAAATTATTTTTTACAGCCAATAAAATTTCTTTCAATTCCGGTATAGATAAAAGACTAGGGGTTCCTCCTCCAAAATAAATGGTGGAAATGTGCGGATCATTTTCAAAATGTACCTGTTGTTCAATTTCCGCGATCAGGCTATGGATCAATTGAGGTTTGCGTTCCAGGTTGGTGGAAAAATGAAAATTGCAATACGTACACGCCTGTTTGCAAAATGGAATATGAATATAAATGCCCGCCAAAGTGTAGCTTTACTGATATTTAATTATTCAATGCCTGTTAAATACTTTTTACTTTTTCTGCTGATGTGGATGATGTGTTCTGTACAGGCATCTGCTCAAAAAAATGCAAATGAATTTGTTTTAAAAATTCACGGTCCCAAAGATAGTTCCTTTATCGCTGACGGTTTGAAATTGCAAACGGTTTTTAACAGTGAGCCTGCCATAAATAATTATATAAATGGTTTGCCGTCTTTACTGATCTCCAAAGGTTATCCTGCAGCTTCTGTTGATTCCATTTGGATGAATGCCGGAGTACACCACATTATACTCTATACCGGAAAATATTATTCACGGATACGACTCACGCCGGTGAATATTGAAAAAAAAGCCCTTGATGAAACAGGCTATCCTGTAAATACATTCACACAAAAACCTTTTAATGTTTACCAGGTTCAAACGCTGAAAGAAAAATTATTACGGTATTATGAAAAGAACGGCCATCCTTTTGCTTCGGTATTCCTGGATAGCATCCGGGTAGAAAATGAAGTGATGATTGCTTTATTGAAAACCGACTTGTCAGAATTGTATAAGATTGATTCCATACGGGTGTTTGGAAAAGTGCAGCTGAATAAAAATTTTCTTCAGAAATATATAGACATCATCAACGGCAGTGCATACAATGCCGGAAAATTAAAAGACATTGATAAAAGGATCGGCAATCTTCCTTTTGTAAGCATGGTGCAACCGTCTGACATCACCATGCTGGGAAGCGGTGCCATCATCAACCTTTATTTAAAACAAAGAAAAAGCAGCCAGTTCAATTTTTTAGTGGGGTTTCTTCCGGCTGCCAATAATAAAGTCCAGATAACCGGTGATGTAAATCTTGACCTGAAAAATACGTTTGGCGGTGGGGAATCCTTTCTTTTGAAATGGCAGCAACTACAGGTAAAATCTCCAAGGCTTAACCTTGGTTTCAGTACACCTTTTGTATTCAGATCGAGGTTCGGATTTGATTTCGTATTCGATCTTTTCAAAAAAGATTCGAGTTTCGTTCAGCTCAATGCACAGGTGGGAACACAATACACTTTCTCCGGTACGAGGTCGGGAAAATTATTTCTGCAATGGCAGAACATGTCTTTACTGCCCGGTGGTATTGATACCAACCAGATTAAATTTTCAAAAAAACTTCCGCTCAATATTGATGTAAGCGCATTGAATGCAGGACTCAGTTATGAGTTGAATACCACCAATTACAGGTTCAATCCCAAACGCGGTAATGAATTTTTCATCATCACCACCGTCGGTTTAAAGAACATCAAAAAGAATAATGATATCGTGTCCATCAAAGATCCCTCCTTCAATTATGGATCACTGTATGATTCTGTAAGTAAAAAATTATACCAGCTAAGATGGCGGTCTAATTTCTCACATTATTTCCCTTCCGGCAAATCAGCCGTTTTCAAAACAACTGTATCTGCAGGCATGTTTATCAGCCCGGAAGTTTTCAGAAATGAATTGTTCCAGATCGGCGGATATAAATTATTGCGTGGCTTTGATGAGGAAAGTATCTATGCATCCCAATACGGAGTTTTGTCGCTGGAATATCGTTACCTGGTAGATGTAAATTCATATTTGTTCTTTTTTACAGATGCTGCATTGGTTCAGCGAAAATACCGGGAGCAGAACAATCATAATAATTTTTTCAGTGGTGGAATTGGTATCGTTTATGAAACCAAACTTGGGTTATTGAATGTTGCTTATGCCATTGGGAAAAGAAATGATGTAAAATTCAATCTGCGGGAAGCATCCAAACTTCATTTTGGTTATATAAGTTATTTTTGATCCTGTAATTCCTTATGCACATCATCAGATCCTGTACAATTTTATTGCTTTTACTTATCTGTGGTACTGTGTTTTCACAGGATACTGCTCATGTGCTTCTTATAACAGATTCTGTACCGGCAGATTCCCTGAGAACAGATTCATTACAAACAGATTCATTGTCTCCTTCCATTAAGATCCAGGCCAGGAAGATCAACTGGAGAACGCTTGTTGACAGTAATTCACTGATCAATTTTACATCGCCATCTTACCATTACATTCAAAAAGAAAGGAAGCACATCTCCACTGAATTTATATTTTACCTGATGCTGGCCATCTTCTTTTTCTTTGGATTACTAAGAATGGTGTACAGCCGTTACATAGGAATTGTTTTCAGGGTTTTCTTTAATACGTCTCTGCGGCAAAGCCAGCTCACCGATCAGTTGCTGCAGTCCAAACTTCCATCGATGCTTTTCAATTTATTTTTCTGCATCATGGGTGGCCTGTATGTTTTTTTATTACTTCGGTTTTATGGTTATGTTCTGGAGGATCAGTTAAAAATTCTGGGAATGCTGATGCTGGCCGTGGCAACCATTTATTTCGGAAAATATATTGTTTTAAAATTCATAGGCTGGATGAGCGGTTATAATCAGGAGGTAGACAGTTACATCTTCATTGTTTTCCTTATAAATAAAATACTGGCTATCATCTTAATGCCAGTTGTTTTGGTAATCGGATTTGCTGATAAACAGGTTGCCTACGTAACGGTCATTCTTTCTTTTTTTATCATCATCCTGTTGTATTTATTAAGGTATTTGCGCTCTTACAGTGTATTACAAAGAAGACTGAAAATTAACCGGCTTCATTTTTTATTATACATCTTGGGTATTGAAATCATTCCGTTGATGATAACTTATAAAATTGCCGAAAGATTATTAACAAATTATTTGTAATTTCGTTCATCATCGGATAATAAGTATGGTGAAAAATGATAGCAAAGCGGTTGTAAAACCAAGACAAGTCAAGAAGATACTTATCACCCAGCCCAAACCGGAAGGTACAAAGTCTCCATACTTTGATCTGGCAAAAAAGTTTAATCTAACCCTCGATTTTCATCCATTCATTGTGGTGGAAGGAATCCCTGCAAAAGATTTCCGCAAACAAAAAGTTGATATCGCTGCCTTTACTGCTGTAATTTTCACCAGCAGGAATGCGATCGATCATTTTTTTCGCACCTGCGAGGAAATGAAGATCACCGTTTCTCAGGACACAAAATATTTCTGTATCACAGAAGCTGTGGCCTTATACCTTCAGAAATTCATTCTTTACAGAAAGCGCAAAGTTTTTTACGGCGCTGATGGTTCTAATAAAAGTTTGTTCGATGTGATCAACAAACACAAAGACAATGAGCGTTTTTTATATCCATGCTCAGAATCTTTCGACAGTGAGATCACCAACTGGCTGAAATCGCACAATTGCGAATATGCCACACCGGTCCTTTACAAGATCATCAGCAACAATATCAAGGATGTGATGGCGAAAAATTACGACATCATCTGCTTTTTTACACCGGGTGGTGTGAAAAGCCTTAAAGAAAATTTCCCCGACTATCATCAGAACGGAACCACCATTGGTGCTTTCGGACTGAATACTTTCAAAGCTGCGGAAGATGCAGGTTTAACACTCGAAATCAAGGCGCCGCTTCCGCAATCGCCCAGCATGATCTCTGCAATAGAGAAATTCCTGGTTTCTTTAAAGAAAAAATAATTTCCATCTAGATGGTATGGCTTTGTCTGTTGTATTTTGCAGCATGTCATTTACCAACCGGCTCATTAACGAAAGCAGCCCATACCTGTTACAACATGCACACAATCCTGTAGACTGGTTTCCCTGGGGCGATGAAGCAATTTCAACTGCAAAAAAACACAACAAACCCATTCTGGTAAGTATTGGTTATTCTGCGTGTCACTGGTGCCATGTGATGGAAAAGGAGAGTTTCGAAAATGAAGCGACGGCGGCTTACATGAATGAACATTTTGTGAATATAAAAATTGATCGGGAGGAGCGTCCGGATCTTGATCACATTTATATGGATGCTGTTCAGGCTATAGCAGGAAATGGCGGATGGCCATTGAATGTTTTTCTTACCACAGATCTGAAACCTTTTTATGGAGGAACGTATTTTCCGCCTGCACGTGCATTTAACAGGCCGGGCTGGCTGGAAGTATTGGGTCTTATGAAAGATGCATGGGTGAACCGAAGGGAGGAGATAGAACAGCAGGCGCAGGTTTTGATCGATCATATCAGTAAATCCGGCAATTTTTTGAATGACAAATTACAGGATGGAATTGAAAATATTTTTACAGAAGATACAGCCAGGCAGATCGCTGAGAATTTGTTGAAAAATGCAGATAAAAAAGAAGGTGGTTTCGGCAATGCCCCAAAATTCCCCCAAACATTTTCAATCAACTATCTCATAGAATACGGCTTTTTTTATAAGCACAGCGCCTCACTGGATCATGCATACCTTTCTCTTAAAAAAATGTTGCGGGGTGGTATTTATGATCATCTCGCCGGAGGTTTATGCCGGTACAGTACAGATGCCGAATGGCTGGTACCGCATTTCGAAAAAATGTTGTACGATAATGCCCTGTTGATGATCGCTATGGCCGAGGCATTCCAGGCATCAGGCGATAAAGAATTTGAAGATGGAATGTTATCGGTGTATTCTTTTTTTAAAAATGAAATGAAGGATGGATCCGGTGGATATTATGCGGCATTGGATGCCGACTCAGAAGGAGAGGAGGGGAAATTTTATGTTTGGAATAAAGCAGAGGTGGAAAATATAACAGGAGAAGATGCTGCAGGTTGTTGCAAATGGTTTGGAATTACAGAAGAAGGAAACTGGGAAGGCAGGAATATTCTTACACAAAAGTTTTCAATTAAAGAGTTTTCTGAAATGGAAGGCATGGATGAAAAGTTGCTGGAAGAAAAGATCAGCCTTTGGAAACTGGCATTGAATGCACAGAGGAATAAAAGGGTTCGTCCGGGTACGGATGATAAAATTTTATTGGGATGGAATGCCCTTTATGTAACTGCCCTGTGCAAAGCCTATGCAGCTACAGGAAAAGAATTTTATAAAGAGGATGCATTGGCGTTATACGATCATCTGAAAAAAATATTTGAAACTGAACCCGGTATTTTATTACACACTTACAAAAATGGTAAAGCAACAGTTCCAGCATTTTTAGACGATTATGCGTGTTTTATACAGGCAGGAATCCAGATGCAGGAAATTACCGGGCTACAACAATACCTGGCGGATGCATTTCGTTTTACAGAAACAGTGATCCGTGATTTTTCGGCTGATGCTGGCCTTTTTTATTTTACGGCCAGTCACCAGGATGATGTGGTGATGAGGAAAATAGAACTGTATGATGGTGCTGTACCATCCGGAAACAGCCTGATGGTGGATAACCTGCTGTATTTAGCGGTGGTTTTTGAAAAACCGGAATGGTCGGAAAGAGCTTTATCTGTTGTACATTTCCTGAAAAATGCATTTATAAAATATCCATCTTCGTTCGGGATATACGCCAAAACCTTCCTGAAACAGGTTTCCGGCATAAAAGAAATTGTGATTACAGGAAAAGATTCCCTCCAAATGTTAAAGAAAATTCTGAAAATTTACCTGCCGCATAAGATCTTACAAAGCAGTGAACATAAGGAAGAGATGGCTTTATTGAAAGATAAACATTATGAAAAGGAGGCACTTATATACTTATGCAAGGATTACACATGCCAGGCTCCCGTAAGAACAATTGAGGCAATGCTCAAAAATTTGATAAGAAAACCTTAACAATTCGATTCACAATATTTGGATAATTTAGTCGTTTATCAGAAACGGATTAAAGTTTGATAAAAATAATCGTACGAATAATTTTCAAAATGATGATAAATCAAAATAATCATTACATTTGCCCATTACCCTCAAAGTATATAAAAATGAATAATCGGTTGTTTTACCTGATAGCCGTATTGGGTGTGTTATCAACTTCTAGTTGCAAACTCATCAGCGGTAAGAAAAAATCAGGATCAATACCTAATGATGGCCAATTACACGCGGTGGCACCGGGTACCAGAAGTGGTTTGAATAAACCGTATGGAATGGTGTATGTTCCGCCTGGAACATTCCACATGGGCCCAAGTGATGAGGATGTAAACTATACCTTAACTGCACGCAATAAGTCAGTTTCCATAAGTGGCTTCTGGATGGATGCCACTGAAATCACCAACAATCAATACCGTATGTTCACCAACTGGGTGAGAGATTCTATCGCTGCAAAGCTGATGGGGTATATCAAGCAGGGTAATGACGGAAATGAATATGTTGACTGGAAAAAAGCAAAAGCTATCAAATGGGGCGATAAAGCAACCATCGAAAAGATTGATGCCATCATCGTAACTCCGGATAACAGGATCTTTGGTAAAAAAGAACTGGACGCCAAAAAAATCGTGTACCAGTCAGAAACCTTCGACTACAAAGCTGCAGCACAAAACCGTGATGTAACGGTTCCACGTTCTGCTTTTATCATCAAACAACAAATACCAGTTTACCCGGATTCATTATGCTGGGTTAGAGACTTCGCTTATTCTTACAATGAGCCAATGTCAAAAAAATATTTCAACCACCCTGCATTCGGAAATTATCCTGTTGTAGGTGTATCCTGGAAACAGGCTACAGCATTCTGCGAGTGGCGCACACATTTCCTCAACTCATGGTTGGAAGGAAAGAAAAGAACTTCAGAATCTGACTTCCGTCTTCCA